>JANNVY010000491.1:0-4031 GCA_031408375.1 Pseudomonadota bacterium
CCTCGGTCCGCACCATCTTCGGCAAGAACGGCGGCAACCTGGGCGAAACCGGCGCCGTGTCCTTCATGTTCGATCGCGTCGGCCGCATCGTCTACCTCGCCGAGGCCGGGACCGAGGACGCGGTCATGGAAGCCGCCATCGAGGCGGGCGCCGAGGACGTGGAGTCCGACGTGGTCAAGCCGGACATCTACGAGGATGCGCCGGGCCACACGATCTACACCGCCTTCGAGGATCTCAACACCGTGGTCGAGGCTCTGGTCCCCGTGCTGGGCGAGCCCAAGACCACCGGCGTCATCTGGCGCCCCCGCATCGAGACGCCGGTCGAAGGCGACGCGGTCGCCACCCTGATGAAGCTGCTCGACGCGCTGGACGACGATGACGACGTTCAGAACGTCTATTCCAACGAGGACGTGTCCGACGAGGACATGGCCAGGCTGGACGCCTGAATGGAGGGCATAATTGCTCCGGCCACTGGATAATTTCCCAGAGTCGGGTGTTGATGGGCCCCATGAACCTTCTGATCGAATACGCCGTGCCGATCGTCGGCGCGTTGGCCGCCGGCGGAACCATCGGCTTTGAGCGGGAGTTCCGCGGCCGGGCCGCAGGTTTCCGCACCCATATCCTGGTCTGCATGGCCTCGGCCCTGCTGATGCTGGCCGCCGCGCGCCAGACCGAGTGGAGCTACGCCGTCCTGCCCGGGGCCAATGTGGTCTCCGATCCCACCCGGATGGCCCACGGCATCCTGACCGGGGTGGGCTTCCTGTGCGGCGGGGTGATCTTTCGCGAGGGCTTCTCCATCCACGGCCTGACCTCGGCGGCGTCGCTGTGGATGACGTCGGCCATCGGGGTGCTGTTCGGGGTCGAACTCTACACCCTGGCGATCACCGGCACCGTGGCGACGCTGGCGGTGCTGGCCCTTTTCCGTTTCGTCGAGCAGCGTATCGCCCGGCAGGTCGGGGTCGACATGGTGCTGCGCTATGGCCGCGACGACGCCATGCACGAGGACGATATCCGCGCCTTGCTGGCCGAGTTCGGTTTCAAGCTCAAACGCCTGGGCTGGAAGGTCAATCGCGAGCAGTCGGAGCACCACCTGAAAGTCGTGGGCAAATCGCCGCTGCGGACCGAAGCACTGGCCCAGCGACTGAACCAGACCCGTCCCATCTCCGGTTTCGAGATCGTGCCCAGGGACGACTGACGTCGCGGCGGCAGATTGGTCATTGTTCGGCAATGATTCCCGGTGCACACAGGGAACGAATGACGAACGCGGTCAAAATTCTCGGGCTCGATCCCGGCCTTCGCCGCACCGGCTGGGGCGTGGTGATCAGTGATGGCGCGCGCCTGTCGTGGGTGGCGCACGGGGTGATCGCGCCGGACGACAAGGCGCCCTTCGCCGAGCGGCTGCTGGCGGTGATGCTGGGGGTCGAAGCGCTGATCGAGGCCCACCAGCCCGACGAATGCGCCATCGAGGAGATCTTCGTCAGCGTGAACGCGTCCTCGACGCTCAAGCTGGGCCATGCCCGCGCCGCCGCCATGCTGGCCCCCGCGCGCGCCGGGCTGGCCGTGGCGGAATACGCCGCCCGCGAGGTGAAGAAGGCCATCGTCGGCACCGGCGCGGCCGACAAGGACCAGATCGCTTTCATGGTGGCGCGCCTGCTGCCCGCCAGCGGCGGACCGACCGCCGACGCAGCTGACGCCCTCGCAGTCGCGCTTACCCATGCGACCGCCCGACGCTATCGCAAGCTGGGAACTGCCGCATGATTGGTCGTCTCCGGGGCGTGCTGGCTGAAACCGGCGAAGAGGAGATGCTGATCGACGCAGGCGGCGTGGGCTACGTCGTGCGGGCCGGGTCGCGGACCCTGGCGCGCCTGCCCACGCCGGGCGACGAGGTGATCGTTCATGTCGAGACGCGCTGGTCGTCGGAAGACGGGCCGCGCCTCTACGGGTTCCTCAGCCGCGATGAGCGCCGCGCCTTCCAGGTGCTGACCTCCGTACAGGGCGTGGGGCCCAAGGCGGCGATGTCGGTGCTCGACGTGCTGACCCCGCCCGAGCTGGCCTCCGCCGTGGCGCGCGAGGACAAGGCGGCGGTCGGGCGCGCCAACGGCGTGGGCCCCAAGCTGGCGCTGCGCATCGTGGTCGAACTGAAGGACAAACCCATCACGGGCGAGCCGGTCTTCCATCCCGCCGGCGTCTCCGCACCTGCCCACGCGGCCCCGTCGCTGACGGGCGAGGCGGTGTCGGCGTTGATGGGGCTAGGGATCGCCGAGGTTCTGGCCCGCCGCGCCGTCGACCAGGCAGTGATCCGGCTGGGTGAGGACGCCGAGCTGTCGGCGGTGATCAAGGCGGCGCTGCAGGAGGTCGGCCGGTGACGCGTCAGCGGAACATCTTCGCTCCCTTGGGGGAGCTGGCGGCGAAGCCGACTGAGGGGGCGTCGTCGTGACCCGGCTGGTGTCAGGCGAACCGGGCTCGTTCGAGCCGACGCAAGACAAGGCGCTGCGGCCCCAGACGCTGGACGAGTTCGTCGGGCAGGAGCAGGCCAAGGGCAACCTCAGGGTCTATATCGAGGCGGCCAAGGCGCGGGGCGAGGCGCTGGACCATGTGCTGCTGTTCGGCCCGCCGGGCCTGGGCAAGACGACGCTGGCGCAGATCGTGGCGCGCGAACTGGGGGTGAACTTTCGTGCGACGGCCGGCCCCGTGCTGGCCAAGGCCGGGGACCTGGCGGCGATCCTGACCAACCTCGAACCGCGCGACGTGCTGTTCATCGACGAGATCCACCGGCTGGGTCCCGCGGTCGAGGAGATCCTCTATCCGGCCATGGAGGACCACGTGCTGGACCTGATCATCGGCGAGGGGCCCGCCGCGCGTTCGGTCAGGATCGACCTCGCCAGGTTCACGCTGGTCGGCGCCACGACGCGCACCGGGCTCCTCACCACGCCGCTGCGCGATCGTTTCGGCATTCCGGTGCGGCTCGATTTCTATTCGGAGGAGGAACTGCTGGAGATCGTCCGGCGGGCGGCGCGGGTGATGCAGGTGGCGGTCTCCGAGGATGGGGCGCGCGAGATCGCCAGGCGGGCACGCGGCACGCCGCGCATCGCCGGGCGCTTGCTGCGCCGGGTGCGCGATTTTGCGTCGGTGGCCGGATCGCCGGTCATCGACAGCCAAGTGGCCGACAAGGCGCTGGCCGCACTCGATGTCGATCACAAAGGTCTCGATGGGCTCGATCACCGCTACCTTACCTGCATCGCCATGAATTTCGGCGGCGGGCCGGTGGGGATCGACACCATCGCCGCCTCGCTGTCCGAATCGCGCGATGCCATCGAGGACATCGTCGAGCCCTATCTCTTGCAGCTTGGCTTCCTCAACCGCACGCCGCGCGGGCGCCTGCTGACGCCGCATGCCTTCAAGCACCTGGGGCTGGCCGTGCCGCAGCGCCCGGAGATCACCCAAGGGGTGCTGCCGCTCGGCGATCACGATGTCTGAGCGCTGGCCGGATCTGGCGGGCAGGCGCGAGGGCAAGACCCACATTCTTCCGTTGCGTGTCTATTACGAGGACACGGATTTCTCCGGCGCCGTCTATCACGCCAATTACCTGAAATTCTGCGAGCGGGCGCGCTCCGACTGCTTGCGGCTACTCGGCATCCATCATCACAAGCTTGAGGACATGGGCTTCGTGGTGCGGCGCATGGTGTGCGAGTTTCTCAAACCGGCGCGGATCGACGATCTGCTGGAGGTCGAGACCGAATTCGTCACTGCGAACGGCGCCCGCATGGAACTCGAACAGAAGATCAGGCGCGGCACGGACCTCCTCTTTTCGGCCCATGTAACCGTGGCGCTGGTCGATGCCTCGGGGCGTCCCAGACGGCTTCCCAAGGACATGGCGGCGCTCATGAAATCCCTTTCCGAATCATCCCTGTAACCAAGCCTTAACCATGATCGATTCATGTGGGGCGTGGGCTGGCCGGTGACGGCGCGGCTTTCCGGCGGATTGGCACCTCTAAACCAAGCCGCCGCAGTTTCGACAGATTTGGCATGTT
>JANNVY010000492.1:0-2646 GCA_031408375.1 Pseudomonadota bacterium
TCTGTGGGGGGTTCTGATTTTGGGGCTCCCACTCCACCCGGTGCTGCACTATGTGGCCGCCCGCGCCGGCCGCGCCGGCCGCGAACCGCCGGGCGCCCCCCACGGGCGCCGCCGCCCACAGCGCGCGCGCCATCAGCGAAGCACCGCCCCCGGCGTCCAGGATGCCGATCATGGTCTCGGGCTGGGCGATGAAGGGCAAGAGATCGCCGGTCATCTGGGTGGCGAACATCCCGCCCCCGGCCAGCAACACCGCGCAGGCCGCCGCCAGTGACATCCACTGGGGGACGTCCGGTGACTTGGCGACGTCACCCTTGCGCCGGGCGTCCTCCAGTTTCCTGGGTGTCGCCTCTTCTGTTCTGGAAGACTGTTCGGTCTCTTCAGCCATCTCACGCCCCCTTGGCGAAGATGGCGACCAGGTCCGAGTAGCGGGTCAACCAGACAAGGCCGACCGTGCCCAGGCTGAGCGCGAACACCGACAGCCCCAGCAGCACAGTGAGCGGGGTCGCGGCGAAGAAGACCTGGAACTGCGGCATGACGCGGCCGACCAGGCCGGTGGCGATGTTGAAGACCAAGGCGAAGACCATCACCGGAGCCGCCAGCTGCACGCCCACGGCGAAGGCCTGGCTCACCGTGCGGATGGCTAGCTCGCCGGCGTCGCCGACCAGCAGGCGCTTGGCCGGAGCAAACAGGTCGTAAGACTGGACGATGGCGCCGATGAACATCTGGTGCAGGCCGGTGGCGAAGACGAGCGTCACGCCGACCAGACCGAGGAATGACGCGAGCGTCGAGCCCGGCTGGGCCTGCAGGGGGGCTGCCGTCTGGGCGAAGCTCAGCGTCGTCTGCAGCGAGACGATTTCGCCGGCCACCGCCAGGGCCGCCATCATGCTGCGCAGGATCGCGCCGATCAGCAGGCCGACGATGACCTCGCGCAACACCCAGGCGCCCAGGCCGCCGACGGTGTCGGGCAGGCCCGGCAACGTGTGGGCGACTAGCGGCGTCATGGCCAGGGACAACAGGAATGCGAAGGCCAGCCGCACGCGCGGCGGCACCACGGTCTCGCCGATCCCCGGCAGGAGCATGACGATCGCGCCTACCCGCACAAAGACCAGCGAGCCCGCCCACAATTGATCAGGGGCGGAGAAGGCCTCCACCTCACATGCCCGCGATGCGGCCGGCGATCTGCTGCATGAATCCGCCCAGGAGCGCACCCATCACCGGCAGGAACAGGAGCAAGGCCACGAAGATCGCGATGATCTTGGGCGCGTAGATGAGGGTGGCTTCCTGGATCTGGGTCAGGGCCTGCATCAAACCGATGACGACGCCGACGATCAGCCCCACCAGCAGCACCGGCAGGCTGAGCTGGATGGTCAGCCAGATGGCGTCGCGCCCGACGTCCAGGACTTCCGCGCCGTTCATAACCGTTAACTCCCACCGGTCCGCGACTCGGCCGAACTTGCCGGGCGCCGCTGGGAGATTTCTGCCGGGTCATGGTTAATACCGCCTTTCTTTCGGCCTTCGAGAGGCCGAAAGAAAGGCGGTATTGATCCGGGGGTTCTAGCCGGACGTAAGCGGCGCTATGGACTTGGACATGACACCCGCAGACGACTCCTTCGACCACAGAGCCGCCCTCGCCCGCCAGACCGGCACACCCATTCCGGCAGAGGACGAGGACTATCCCGCCAAGACCTGCGACCGGCCCACCTCGGACGAAGCGGAAGCCGCGGTGCGCACCCTTATCCGCTGGGCGGGCGAGGATCCTGACCGCGAGGGCCTGGTGGATACGCCCGCCCGGGTCACCCGCTCCTACCGCGAGCTGTTCGCCGGCTACGAGACCGATCCGCGCAAATACCTGGAACGGACCTTCGAGGAGGTCGGCGGCTACGACGAGCTGATCGTCCTGCGCGACATCCGCTTCGTGTCCTTCTGCGAGCACCACATGCTACCGGTCGTCGGCAAGGCCCACGTCGGCTACCTGCCGACCGACCGGGTGGTGGGGATCTCGAAGCTGGCGCGGGTGGTGCGCGGCTATGCCCGGCGCCTGCAGATCCAGGAGAAGATGACCGCCGAGATCGCGCGCGCCATCCAGGAGGTACTCAACCCGTTGGGCGTAGGCGTGGTGGTCGAGGCGGTGCACAGCTGCATGACCCTGCGCGGCGTCCATGCCGAGGGCGCGTCCCTGACCACCAGCCACCTGATCGGCGTCGTGCGCGACGACCAGCGCACGCGCGAAGAGTTCCTGAGACTGGCGCGAAACGGCGGCTAGCGCCAAATCGACTGCTGGAAATCCCCGTCGTTGTCTTCGCCGCACTTCGGGTCAACAGGCTCAGGATGAGGATTTCTGGGTGGTCGCCGCTGCCTCATTCGTCCTCATCCTGAGCTTGTCGAAGGACGAGGGCGGCGCGCGATTCCCGACCTAGATCGGCATCCGCATGATCTCCTGATAGGCTTGGATGACTTGGTCGCGGACTGCCATGACGGTCTCCAGCGAGGCCTCGGCGGAGGCCACCGACGTCACCACATCCACCAGTTCGGCGCGGCCCTGGCTGTGCGCCGCGATCTGGGTTTCCGCGGCCTTGGTCGCCTGGCTCAGGTCGCCCATGGCGTTGCTGAGCAGGGACTGGAAGCTGGTGGCGTCGGCGCCGGAGG
>JANNVY010000493.1:0-3558 GCA_031408375.1 Pseudomonadota bacterium
CTGGGAGCCGGTCTCGCACTCGCCGCCGGCGCCGCCGCCTTCGCCGCCGACGCCCCGCCCGCCGGCGGCGACCAGCGCAACGAAGAGCGCATCGTGATCATCTGCGAAGCCGGGCCCGGCGGCCCCGCGGGTCATCCCGTCCCGGGCGGCCCCGGCGAGCATGGAGAGATGCACGGCAAGCTGGACGCCAATGATGATGGCTCGATCAGCCGAGACGAGTTCCGCGCCGTGCACGACGAGATGTTCGGCAAGATGGACAAGGACCACGACGGCAAGCTGTCCGGCGACGAGTTCCCGCACGGTCACGGTCCGGGCGGTCCGGGCGGCGAGCGGATCGAATTGCGTATCGACGGGCCCGGCGGCCATCACGGTCCGGGCGGGCGCGACGGCGCCAACTGCCGTTCAGGCGCTCCCGGCGAGATGGATTGGACTGAGCACGGCGGGCCGCACGGCCCTGGCGGCGAAGACGTCCGCATCATTCGCCATGGCCCGGGCGGTCCCGATGGCCATGACGAGATGGACAAGAACAAGGACGGCAAGATTTCGTTCGACGAGTTCGCCGGCCCCATGCGCGAGCACTTCAATGAGGCCGACAAAAACCACGATGGCTTCCTGGAGGAAGACGAGATGAAGGGCGACCACCAGTTCATCTTCCGTCGCGTCGAGCGCAACTAACCGAGCAAGACGAGCCTGCTCAGCCCTCGAGCAGGCGACGAAGGGCGGCCCCGGTCTCTTCAACGGCCTGGGCCGCCTGCTTCGAGAGATACGCGAAATTCAACGCGCCGTGCGCGAGCGTGCCGTAGGCGAGCGTCTCGATCGGCACGCCCGCCGCGGCGACCGCCTCTCCGAAGGCGTGGATACCGGGGCGCAGTGGATCCAGGCCGACCTCGACCAGCACGGTTGGCGGCAGGGTAGAGAGATCACCGTCGACAATGCGGAAATCGGCCAGCTGGCCGCCTTCCTCCTCGAAGTCCTCGATCTGGCTGCGCACGAAGCCTATGGCCACGCGGCCCAGAAAGCGGAAGTCCTTCATCGGACTGCCGACCCATTCGGCTTCGTCGACATCCAGCAACGGGTAGAGCAGGGCCAGGAATGCCGGTCGGACGCCGCCGTGCAGCGCCAGCCAGGCGGCGATGTGCCCTCCCGCTGAGTCTCCGCCCAGCCCGACCCGGCCCGGATCCGCGCCTAGCTCCGCCGCATGGGTCTTGGCCCAGGCGAAGGCCGCCTGGGCGTCGCGATGCATGCCCGGGAACCGGCACTCCGGCGCCAGGCGGTAGTCCACCGACAGGATCTGTATTCCGGAGGCGGCGGCGAGCCGGCGACACAGCGCGTCGTGGCTTTCAATGTCGCAGAGCACGAAGCCCCCGCCGTGCAGAAAAACCATCAACGCGCCGTCGAGGGCCAGTCCCGGTGGGGAGTAGAGGCGGGCGGGCAGGGGACTGTCGGCGCCATCAACGTTCAGGTCCCGGGCCGAGCAGACGTCCATCGCGGTCCGGTCCAGACCTACGTGCAACTTGCGGATCAGTGCCCTGGCGGCGGGCAACCCGTGCTTGCTAAGGACATCAATGGCGGACTGTTGCGCGGAGCTCATGGGGAGAACCTAGGCGCCGCAAGTCTCCGCCGCCAGTCCCGCGTCCTGTTCGCGCTTGCGGCATGGCGATGACTTTGTCCGCCGTATGTGCGATGTTGTGCCGCTTCAACACCCTCCCGGGAGAGCCTCGCCGTGACCGACAGCACCGAAAACAAGAACGAAGTTCCCGCAGATGAGGTCGATCCCATCGACGGTGAACATCGCCAGGCCCGCCCAGGCGTGAAGGATGACGGCGATATCGTCACCACCGCCGGCGGTGAATTGATGAGCGGCCTTATCGCTGACATCGCCGACGGCGACACCTGAGACTAGGCTAACCAGTCCAAACAGACCAGTTTCCTGAGCGGGTGAGCGGCTTTCGAAAGCCCTTCGCCCGCTCAGCCGCATTTTGAACGCGCCGTCGTGGTTCCTGCGCGCCCAACTCACCCCAGACCACGCAAGACGCCAGCGCGCCTCCCTCGCGCGCCACAGGACATTTCATGCCTTTCCCCGCCACCAACCCCGCTCTCGAGCGGGCGCTTGCCGCTCGCGGCTACCTCGAACCGACCCCCGTGCAAGCTGCGGTGATGACTGAGGAGGCCGTCGGCCGCGACCTGCTGGTCTCGGCCCAGACGGGATCGGGCAAGACGGTGGCCTTCGGCCTGGCCATGGCGGCCGAGATGCTAGGCGGCGAAGAGCGCGCCGGGCGTGCGGGCCTGCCGATGTCGCTGGTCGTGGCGCCCACCCGCGAGCTGGCCATGCAGGTCGCCCGGGAGTTGGCCTGGCTCTACGCGCCATCGGGCGCACGGATCGTCACCTGCGTCGGCGGCATGGATTCGCGGGCCGAGCAGCGCAACCTCGAGGCCGGCTGCCACATTGTCGTCGGCACCCCCGGCCGCCTGCGCGACCACCTGGAGCGCTCGCGCCTGAACCTGTCCGCGCTGAAGGTCATCGTGCTGGACGAGGCCGACGAGATGCTGGACTTGGGCTTCCGCGAGGACCTGGAGTTCATCCTCGACGCCACCCCGGCCGAGCGCCGCACCCTGCTGTTCTCCGCCACAATCGCGCGCGAGATCGCAAAACTGGCCAAGACCTACCAGCGCGACGCCATCCGCCTGGACACGGTCAACCACGCCGAGTCCCACGTCGACATCGAATATCGCGCCATGCGCGTGGCCCCTAACGAAGTCCAGCACGCGGTCGTCAACGTGCTGCGCTACTTTGAAGCCCCCGGGGCGCTGGTCTTCTGCTCGACCCGCGAGAGCGTGCGCCGCCTACACATGAGCCTGCGCGAGCGCGGCTTCGACGTCGTCAGCCTGTCGGGCGAGATGACCCAGCGGGAACGCTCCGACGCCCTGCAGGCGCTCCGCGACGGCAAGGCGCGGGTCTGCGTCGCCACCGACGTGGCCGCGCGCGGCCTGGACCTGCCCGACCTGGGCCTGGTGATCCACGCCGAGCTGCCCAACAACAAGCAGGGCCTGCTGCACCGTTCGGGCCGGACCGGCCGGGCCGGGCGCAAGGGCGTGTCGATCGTGCTGGTGCCCTACACGCGCCGGCGCAAGGCCGAGACCATGTTCGTCGAGGCCAACATCGTCCCGGTCTGGTCGGGCCCGCCGACCGCCGAGGAAATCCGCATCAAGGACAACCAGCGCCTGCTGGAAGAGGCCCTGTCTGAAGCCGCCGGGGAGGCGGAGGATGCCGGCCTGATCGCCGCCGTCCTGGCCCAGGCGACGCCCGAGCAACTGGCCTCGGCCCTGATCCGCGGCCGCCGATCGCGGCTGCCGTCGCCGGAAGAGGTCTATGACGACGCCCGCCTGCGCGACGCCCAGCAGACGCCGCTGAAGCCCAAGCGCGAGTTCACCCCCGCCAGCGACGCCTCGTGGTTCCGCCTCAACGTCGGGCGCGCCAAAAACGCCGATCCCAAGTGGCTGGTGCCGCTGATCTGCCGCCTGGGCCACGTCACCAAGTCCGACATCGGCGTGATCAAG
>JANNVY010000494.1:0-5190 GCA_031408375.1 Pseudomonadota bacterium
GGCCTGGCTGCCGGCGGTGAAAACCTTGTCGGTGGGCAGGATGGTCTCGATCGGCAGGTCCTCTGCGCCCTTCAGGCGATCATAGATCGGCCCGAAGTCCTTCTGGGTCTCGGCCAGCAACTGGTCCAGGGAGTCGATGACGAAATAGACCTGCTGGAAGTCGTCGATCCGGTAGAGCGTCCGCATCACCCGCTCGAGATCGAGGCCGAGACGGTTGGGCGACGGGTCGTTCAGGCTGAAATCGCTCTCGGTTCTGGATGAAACGATCCCGGCCCCGTAGATGCGCAGGCCTTGCGGCGTCTGCATCAGGCCGAATTCAACGGTGTACCAGTAGAGCCTGGCCAGGTTCTGCAACTGGCCCAGCCCCAGCGCGCGGGCGCCACCCTGGCCGTAGGCCTGCATGTAGTCGGCGAAGACCGGGTCGGCGAGCATGGGGACGTGGCCGAAGACGTCGTGAAAGACGTCGGGCTCCTGGATGTAATCGAGCTGGTCGGGCTTGCGGATGAACTGCCCGGCGGGAAAGCGCCGGTTGGCCAGGTGGTCGAAGAAGACGTCGTCGGGCACAAGGCCCGGCACCGCCACCACCGTCCAGCCCGTCAGCGCGCGCAGGAGTTCGCTCATGCGCTCGAAGTCGGGGATGCCGGAACCGTGCAGGTCCAGCGCATCGAGCCCCTTCATGAACTGGTCGCAGGCCAGGCCCGGCAGGATCTTCATCTGCCGCTCGTAGAGGGTCACCCAGGTCTGGTGCTCGGCGGGCGAATAGGCCTGCCAGTCCTGGGGAATGGTCCAGTCGGCGGCGGCCCCGGGCGGGAGGCTGTCGAAAACGTGTTCGAAGTCGGCCATGGCGGAAGCCCCGGCAGGAATTGCGGAATGAGGCCTATGTAATGCCTCTCGCGCCGAAAGTCGCCCGCCCGGCGGGCTCAATCCTTGACGCGGATCAACTCCGCCTCAGTGGACCGGGCGGGGCTTGGGACGGTAGCGGCCCTGATCGAAGCCCGAGAAGACCAGATCGGTCTGGGGGTGGGCGACCGGCTTGCCGCTGTCGTCCGGCAGCAGATTCTGCTCGGAAACATAGGCGACGTAGGAGCCGTCCTCGCTTTCGGCGAGCAGGTGGTAGTAGGGCTGGTTCTTCTGGGGGCGTACGTCCTCAGGGATGGACAGCCACCATTCCTCGGTCTCGCCAAACTCGGGATCCACGTCAAAGACCACGCCGCGGAACGGGAAAGCCTTGTGGCGCACGACTTCGCCGATGCCAAATCTCGCGGTTCGAGTGTTCATGCCGCGCATACTGGCGTCCCTCACCTGACTCTTACCTGAACGAGGCATAGAGGGTTCCGACACTCAGGTCTTTCGCCCTCTCCCACGGGTTGTTAGGGTTCGCCTGAAAGGGGGCCGGATGAACGCCGCGCCCCGGTGGAAAGGTCGAGCCATGCCTCAGGCTCCCGCTCCCGACCGCGGCGCGTCCGCGGACCGGGACCAGGTGGAACGTCCGCGCTGCTACGGCGCGCTGGACCTTGGAACCAACAACTGCCGCCTGTTGATCGCCACCCCCGCGGGTGGAAGTTTCCGTGTCGTGGAAGCCTTTTCCCGCATCGTGCGCCTGGGCGAAGGCCTGACCCACACCGGCATGCTGCAGGACGCCGCCATCGAGCGCGCCATCGCGGCGCTGAAGATCTGCGCCGAAAAGGTCGCGCGCCGCCGGGTGCTCAAGCTGCGCGCCGTCGCCACCCAGGCCTGTCGGTCGGCCGCCAACGGTCCGGCCTTCATTTCCCGCGTCAGGGATGAAACCGGCCTGGACCTCACCATCATCGAGCCCGAGGAGGAGGCCCGCCTGTCGGTCGCGGGCTGCTCGAACCTGATGGACCGCTCCGCCGAGGCCGCCCTGGTGGTCGATGTCGGCGGCGGCTCGACCGAGCTCAGCTGGGTGACCTTCTCGGGCGAGGAGACGGACCGCCGGCCGCGCCTGATTTCCTGGCTTTCGATCCCCATCGGCGTGGTCTCCCTGGCCGAGCGCTTCCCCGAGCCCGACGTCGCCGACGACGCCTGGTGGGAGGCCATGGTCGGGGCCGTGCGCACCCAGATCGCCGCCTTCGGCGCCGCCGACCCGCTGCGCACCCATTTCGAGGCCGGCCGCGCCCACCTGATCGGCACCTCCGGCGCCATTACCAGCCTGGCCGGCATGCACCTGGGGCTCAGGCGCTACGACCGGTCGCGGGTCGACGGCCTGTGGATGACCCGGGCCGAGTGCGACGCAGCAGCCGACCGCCTGCGCGCCGTGGGCCGCGACGGCCGCGCCGCCGAGCCCTGCATCGGACCCGACCGCGCCGACCTGGTGCTGGCCGGGGCCGCCATCCTGGAAGCCGTCCAGCAACTCTGGCCCTGCGATCGCGTCCGGGTCGCCGACCGGGGCCTGCGCGAGGGCATGTTGCTGGCGCTCATGCGCGAAAGCGAAGCCCGCCCCAAACGCAAACGCCGTCGCCGGCGCTCGCGCGGCGGGGCCGGCGCACCGCAGCAGGCCGCCTAGCGCACCCGCGCGTCGATCTTCACGTCGCATAGAGAGAACGGCCGGTAGGCCTTGTTGGCGGCCTCGCGGGCAGCCTGGACCTGCGTCTTGAAGGCCGCGCTGGCCGTATCCACGACCTCGACCGTCGGCCGCTGTCCCTCGGGCAGGTCGGCGGCGACGCGGACGCGGGTCATGACGTCAGGACGGGCGGGCGGTTCGCCCACGGCCAGGGCCTGGACCACGTCCATCCCCACCACCACCCGGCCCCAGACCGTGAAGGTGCGCTCCAGGGAATCGGCAGGCTGGCGCATGAGGAAGAACTGGGCGTTGGCGCTGTCGGGGTCTTCGTAGTGGGCGAAGGAGGCGGTGCCGGCGCAGAAGCGGCCGAAGGTCGTCCCGTCCGACAACCGCCGCAACGGCGAGGCGCCCGCCCATTCGACAGTTGCGGGCAGACCCGAAACCGTAAACTCGCCCTTCACGTTGCGCTTGGGGCTGTCATAGGGGCCGGTGGTCGTCCGCGCCCCGCCCTGGGCCATGAACTGGTCGATGACCCGGTAGAACAGCGAACCGTCGTACCAGCCCTCGCGTGACAGCTCGCGCACCCGCGCCACGTTGAGCGGAGCCAGATCGGGCCGCAGCTCGATGTAGATCTTGCCCTTGCCGGTCTCGATGACCAGCAGGTTCTCGGGCGCGATCGCCTTCCATTCCATCGGCGGCGGCGCGGCGGCGGCGGCCAGACCCACGGCCGGCGCGCCCGCCAGCAACGCCATCGCCAGTGAGAACGTCAGGATACGCATCAGCCCGCCCGCGTCGGCAGCTGCACGCTGCAGATGTCGAAGCCCGCGCCCTCTTCCTTCTTGCGTTGGGCGATGAAGGCGCGGAACGCGGCCCCACGCTCGTTCATCACTTGCAGGCGCGGTTGTTCAGCGGGCGGCAGGTCGGCCGCGATGCGTACGCTGATCATCTTGTCCGGCGTCCGGGGCGGCTCGCCCGGGTTCAGTTTGTAGACCACGTCCAGGCCCTGAACGACGTAGCCGAAGGCGGTGTACTGGTGATCCAGCTGCCGCTCCGAGCCGCGCATCAGATAAAACTGGCTGTTGGCGGTGTTGGGCTCGCCCTGCCGCGCCATGCCCAGCACGCCGGGGCAGTAGGCGCCCCAGGCCGGGACCGCCTGGGCGGCGGTGAAGACCAGGGCGTCATCCGAGCCCGTGACCACCGGCAGCGATCCGACAAAGCCGGTGGCGACCCCGCGCTCTGAGGTCACCTCGCCGAACGACGTATCGAGCGTGCGAGGGAAATCGAACTGGGCCGCCAGGTCGGGCATCTCCGAGCCGCCCTGGCCGGTGCCCTGGGGATCGCCGGTCTGGGCCATGAAGTCGGAGATCACCCGGTGGAAGATGATGCCGTCATAGAAGCGCGCCCGCGCCAGGGTCTTCATGCGCTCGACGTGCGCCGGGGCGGCCAGGGTCGACATCTCGA
Source organism: Pseudomonadota bacterium (assembly GCA_031408375.1). Taxonomy (GTDB): domain Bacteria; phylum Pseudomonadota; class Alphaproteobacteria; order Caulobacterales; family Caulobacteraceae; genus JAEZEZ01. Next base: position 3,983 of record JANNVY010000494.1, read on the forward strand.
CCACGATCCGCCCCTTGGAGGTCTCGATGACCAGGGTGTTGTCGAGGTCCAGCGGACGCCAGTCCTCGCTCGGCGCCTGGGCGGACGCGGCGGCGGCAAGCGCAAGCGCGATCGCCGCGCCGGTTACGAAAGCTCTCATGGAATTCCTCAGGCCGGCTTGGTCGGGATGTCGAGATCGCAGACCGAGAAGTCGGCGCCCCCGGCCTTGCGGGCCGCGTCGATCCTGGCGCGGAAAACCGGCGAGCGTGTGTCGGCGATCAACAGGTTGGGCCGGTCGGCCGCCGGAATGTCGCTCATCACCCGCACGCGCAGCATCTTGTCGGGGTTCTCGGGCGGCTCGCCGATGGCCATGTCGCGCACGACGTCGAGGCCCACGACCACCCGGCCCCACACCGTGTAGCGCTTCTCCAGCGACGGATAGGGCTGGCGCATGAGGAAGAACTGGCTGTTGGCGCTGTTCTCGGGCTCGCCCCGCGCCATGCCGGCGACGCCCGGGCAATAGAGCCCCCAGGCCCGCACCTTGCCGGTGCCGGTCAGCGCCATCATCGCGTCGGGCTGGGTCTGCACCGGCAGGGCGCCGATGAAGCCGGTCTGGGAGCCCGAGGGGGCCGAAGCCGCGGCGAAGGGCATGGCGGCGTCACGCTGGAAGGTGAACTCGGGCGGCAGGTCCGGATAGGGCGACTGGCCCTCGCCGGTGCCCAGCGGATCGCCGGTCTGGCTCATGAACCAGTCGATGACGCGGTGGAACTTCTGGCCGTCATAGAAGCCGGCCTGGGCCAAGAGCTTGATGCGCTGGACGTGCTCGGGCGCGGCCTCGGGGTGCATCTCGACGATGATGCGGCCCTTGTTGGTGTCGATGACCAGGGCGTTGGCGGGATCCAGCGTCCGCCACTCGGCCACGGCGCCGGCCAGGATCGGCGGCTGGTTGGGCGCGGTCGGCTCGGTCGCGGCCGGGGTCAAGGGCGTGGACGGCCGCGCGACCTGGGCCGGCGGCGGGGCCACGATGACCGGCGGGGCGGCGGGCTGGGCGGCAGGCTGGGCGGCGGGCGCGGCTGCGGTAGCCATTGCGTTTCTGACGGTAGGCACACAGAGTATGCGGGCAGCATTGGCCAACCCGATCGACAGTCTGCGGAGCGAGTGATTTTCAAGTCCCTCATTTCGTTTATCTGGGGCAATGACTGGGCTGTTTTTTGGACAGGGTGTACAGG
>JANNVY010000495.1:0-1677 GCA_031408375.1 Pseudomonadota bacterium
GTCGGCTCTGGCGGCCGACGCGGGCAGGGCAGCGGGCGCTCGCGTGGTGGAGGGCGGGACCTACCTGGCCATGGAAGGCCCCCAGTTCTCGACCCGCGCCGAGAGCGAGCTCTATCGCTCCTGGGGCTGTCACGTCATCGGCATGACCAACATGCCCGAGGCCAAGCTGGCCCGAGAAGCCGAGCTGCCCTACGCCTCAGTCGGCATGGTCACTGACTACGACTGCTGGCGCGACGATACCGAGGCCGTCGAGGTCAGCCACGTGCTCCAGACCCTGATGGCCAACGCCGCGACAGGGCGCGACCTGGTCGCCCGGCTGGCTCATGCCCTGGCGTCTGCGCCTCGTACGCCATCGCCGATAGACACGGTGCTGGACGCCGCCATCATCACGCCGCCCGACGCGCGTCCGTCCGAGACGATTGCGCGACTGGATGCGGTGGCGGGACGGGTCTTGCGGGCAATCTGAGGCGCCGTCTGTCGCGTAAGGCGTGTCTCCGTTCGCGCGCGACGACAGACGCCTCGCGCTGGCGGCGGCGGCGGGCTATCGTCCACCCCTCTCGCGTCACCCGCCCGCTTCATCCTCTCAGAGATTTCGAATGATCCGCAAGTTCAGCGCGCTCGCTGCCGCCCTCGTCCTTGGCGCCTCGGCCACCGCCTCCGCCGCGCCTCAAGCCAGGATCGAAGCCGCCCGCCTTTCCGAACACGTCCGCATTCTGTCCTCCGATGAATTCGAGGGGCGCGGACCGGTCTCGCCCGGCGAGGACAAGACCATCGCCTACATTTCCCAGCAAATGGCCGCCGCCGGCCTTGAGCCGGGCGGCCCCAATGGCAGCTGGTACCAGGACGTCATCCTGAACCGCTTCGAGCAGGTCGGGACCCCGACCATGTCCTTCCGCGCCGCCGACGGCTCTTGGACCCGCCCGATCGTCTTCGCCGAGGAGGCGGTGATCGGCACCAAGCGGATGGTCGACCACGTCACGCTCGAGAACGCGCCGCTGGTCTTCGTCGGCTACGGCATCCACGCGCCGGAGCGTGGCTGGGACGACTACGCAGGCCTGGATCTGCGCGGCAAGGTGGCCGTGGTCCTGATCAATGACGCCGACTTCGAGGAGCCGGCGCTCAATACCTTCAACGGTCGGGCCATGACCTATTACGGCCGCTGGACCTACAAGTTCGAGGAGGCCGCTCGCCGGGGCGCCGCCGGCGTCCTGATCGTCCACGAGCGGGACCCGGCCTCCTACGGCTGGGCCACCGTGCGTGGCTCCTGGTCCGGCGTGCCCCAGTTCGACGTCGTCCGAGAAGACCCTAACGCAACTGCAGTGCCGGCCCAGGGCTGGATCCAGCGAGACGTGGCCGTCGACCTGTTCCGCCGCGCCGGGCTCGACTTCGATGCGCTGAAGGCCAAGGCCCGGGTGAAAGGATTCCGCTCGGTGCCGATCAACGCGACCTTCTCGGCCGACTTCCGCCTGAAGTCCGAGCAGATCACCACCCACAACGTCATCGGCATCCTGAGGGGCGCCAAGCGGCCGGCCGAGACCATCCTTTACACTGCCCACTGGGATCACCTGGGCGTGGGCGGGGCCGACGCCAACGGCGACAACATCTACAACGGCGCGCTCGACAACGCCTCGGGCACCGCCGGGCTCATCGAGCTGGCGCGCCTCTTCGCCGCCGGTC
>JANNVY010000496.1:0-13481 GCA_031408375.1 Pseudomonadota bacterium
GGTCGAGGTAGGCGGTGGCGTTCGGACAGGCCGCCAGCTTGCCCATGGCGCGGGCGCCTTCCAGCACGAAGATCACCTGGATGTCGGCGGCGGTGAACTGGTCGCCGACCAGGTAGTCGTGGCCGTCCAGCGCCTGTTCGATGTAGCCGAGGTGGTTGGCGAACTCCGATTCGATGCGCGGCTGCAGGGGCGCGCCGGCCTGCCCGAGGCGTGCGGTGTAGATCTGCAGCAGGACGGGGAACATGGCCGAGCCCTCCGCATAGTGCATCCAGTGGACGTAGTCGTCGTAGGCGGCGGTGTCCTGGGGCGGGGCGAAGCGTCCCTTGCCGTGGCGGCGCACCAGGTAGTCGAGGATGGCGCCCGACTCCGCGATCTTGCGCTTGCCGTCCTCCAGCACCGGCGACTTGCCGAGCGGGTGGATCGCCTTCAGCTCGGGCGGGGCGAGCCGGGTGACGGCGTCGCGCTCGTAGCGCACGACCTCGTAGGGCAGGCCCAGTTCCTCAAGCAGCCATAGCACCCGTTGCGAGCGCGAGTCGTTGAGGTGGTGGACCACCATCGGCTTGCCGCCGCCCAGGCCGAACATCAGGACTTGTCCCCCGCGGCGGGCTTCGGAACAGCCTTGGCCCCGCGTTTGCGGGCCATCATGTTCAGCCCCTCGACGAAGGCCGAGAAGGCCATGGCGCCGTAGATGTAGCCCTTGGGCACGTGGGCGCCGAAGCCTTCGGCGATCAGCACCATCCCGATCATCATCAGGAAGCCGAGCGCCAGCATGACTACCGTGGGATTGTCGTTGATGAAGTTGGCCAGCGGGTCGGCGGCCAGCAACATGATCACCACGGTGATGATCACCGCGGCGAACATGATCGGCAGGTGGTCCGTCATGCCGACGGCGGTGAGGATCGAATCCACCGAGAAGACCAGATCAAGAAGCACGATCTGGAAAATGGCCGAGCCGACGTTGGAGACCACCACCCCCTTCTTGTCGAGCAGGTCATGGTGGGCGCTGGGCACGGGGTCGACCGAGTGGTGGATTTCCTTGGTGGCCTTCCACACCAGGAACAGGCCGCCGCCAAGCAGGATCAGGTCGCGCCAGGAGAAGGCGGTCTCGAAGGCCACTTCGCCGTGCTCGCCTAGGGGACCGGTCAGGCCCAGATCGAACACCGGAGCGGTCAGGCCGACAATGAAGGCAATGGTGGAGAGCAGCACCAGGCGCATGATCAGCGCCAAGGCGATGCCGAGCCGGCGCACCCGCTGGCGGTGTTCCGGCGGCAGCTTGTTCGACAGGATCGAGATGAAGACCAGGTTGTCGATCCCCAGCACCACCTCCATGACGATGAGGGTGGTCAGGGCAAGCCAGGCGGCGGGGTCGGTCAGGAGGGGCAGCACGCTGTCCATTGTCGATCTCTAGGTCTGGAGGGAAGGTCAGGAGATTTGAGGCGCATAGATAGCGGAACACCAGCGAAGAGCTAGTCTCGACGTCGGCGGTCAGGCGTCAGGATTCAGCAGCCCGTACTCGACCATGTCGTCGCGACCGCCCTTGAAGGCGAAATGCGACGGTCGGCGGCCTTCGGCCTTGAAGCCGTTCTTAGACAGCACCCGCCCGCTCTCGCCGTTCTGGGCGTAGATGCCGGCGGTCAGCTTGTGCAGGCCCAGCTGCGCAAAGCCGATGCGGACGCCCAGCGCCACCGCCTCCGACGCGAAGCCCTGGCCGCGCGCGGCCTCGTCGCCGATAAAATAGCTGAGCTCGCCGCGGCTGTGGTTGTGGTCGATCGGCCCGATCTTGAGGTTGCCGATGTGGCGGCCCTCGGCGTTGAGGAAGATGCCGAACAGGTGGTCGGCCGAGGACGCGACCTTCTCGGCCACGAAGGCCTCGACGTCGGACCGGAAGTGGGCGCGCCAGCGGGTCTCCATGAAGCGGTTTGTCACGGCGTCGTTCATCCAGCCGACATAGGCGTCCGACACGTCGGCCACGGTCAGGGGGCGCAAAGAGACGCGCTCGCCAGCAAACCCGAGAGTCACGCCGCCATCCGCCGAATGGAGAGTGCGAGGATGTCGTCCTGCTCGAAGCCGGGATTGGTCGGGTACAGCATGTAGAAGACGCGGCTGACGAACTCGAAGTCGTCGGGCGTGTCGACGGTCCAGCGGTGGTCGCCCAACGGCGCGGACCGGACCAGCTGGGCGATCGAGAAGCGTTCCGGGTGGCGATAGAGGAAGGGCGTGACGTGTTCGCGCTCGTAGGGATCCCTGGCCTCGGCGTTCATGGCCCGGAGCGCGGCGGCCGTCATAACCTCGACGTCCAGGCCGTCGGGATAGGAGCGCTCAAGCGTATTGGAAGTGTAGTCGGCGCCGGTCTCGATATGGCGCCAGACGCAGGCGTCGATGACGGTCGGGTCGGCCAGGGGACAGTCGGCGGTCAGGCGCACGACATGTTCGGCTCCGTAGACCGTTGCGGCGCCCTGGAAACGGCCCAGGACGTCGTCCAGCGAGCCGCGGAAGACGCGCACGCCCAGACCTTCGCAATAGGCCGAGAGGCCGTCGTCCGAGGCGTCCCTGGAGGTGGCCACGACGAGGCGGTCGAGGCTGTCGCAGCGGTTCAGCCGCTCGATGTGGCGACCGATCATGGGCATGCCCATGATCGGCTTCATCACCTTGCCGGGCAGGCGCGAGGAGGTCATCCGCGCCTGCAGGATCGCGACGATCATCCGCGCACCTTGAAGAGGGGTTTGAGGGGTTCGCAGCGCAGGCGCGCGCGCAGGTCGTTGTCGGCGAGCGCTGCGCCCAGGATCGGGAACACCTCGTCGTAGGCCGCCAGCAGCTCGGCCACGTCGGCGGCGGTGTGGGCGTAGCTCATGTTGTGGGTGCCGAGCGTCAGCACGCCGCGCGCGAATACTTCCTGCAGGAAGAGGGTCTTGAGCTCGAAGGCGGTAGCGTTGGGCTGGTCGGCCATCATCAGGAAAGACCAGCTGGGGTGCCCGGCCAGCGACAGGACGCCCGACAGACCGTGTTTCTCCACCAGGGCCTCGGCCCCGGTCATCAGATCCCGGCCCCGATCCGCCATGGTCTCGACCACCGGCTCGCGCTCCAGCTTGTCCATGGCGGCGCAGGCGGCAGCCAGCGACAGGGCCTCGCCGCCCATGGTGAAGGAGAAGAACACCTCCTCCATATAGGCCATCAGGTCGGCCCTTCCCGCGACAGCACTGAGCGGGAAGCCATTCGCGATGCCCTTGCCCAGGGTGCAGAGGTCCGGCGTCACGCCGAACAGCTCCTGAGCGCCGCCCCGGGCGTAGCGGAAGCCGGTAATGGTCTCATCGAAGATCAGCACGGCGCCCGCGGCCCGGGTCAGACGCTGCACACCCTGCAGGTAGCCCTCGGACGGGAAGCGCACATTCATGGGCTCGAGGATGACGGCGGCGACCTGGCCCTCGAGCGCGTCGAGCAGGGCGGCGAGCGCCGGCAGGTCGTCATAGGGGAAGGTGTGGGTCAGCGCGCGGGTCGCCTCGGGCACGCCCAGGTTCCGCGCGGTCGAGCCGATATACCAGTCCTGCCACCCGTGGTAGCCGCAGACCAGCACGTGGTCACGACCCGTGGCGGCCCGCGCGATGCGGATGGCGCCGGACGTCGCGTCGGACCCGTTCTTGCCGAAGCGCACCATCTCCGCGCAAGGGACCAGCCGCACGATCCGTTCGGCGCACTCCGCCTCAAGCGCGTGGGAGAGGCTGAAGATGGTCCCGTCCTTCAGCTGCTTCTCGACCGCCCCGTTCACGTCCTCGTCGGCGTAGCCCAGGGTCACCGAGCAGAGCGCGTTGATGAAGTCGGCGTATTCGTTGCCGTCCACGTCCCAGAGCCGCGAACCCTTGGCTCGCGCCGCGAAATAGGGTGAGGCGCCGAAGGGCAATTGGGTGACGCTTTTCGAGAAGGTCTGGGCGCCCAGCGGGATTGTGCGGAGCGCGCGCTCCAGCTGGGACTCGGACTTCGCATAGCGGGCGTCGGTGACGCGCGCGCCTTTGGTGATCAGGCGATCATGTCCCACGACAGGGCCTCTCCACGCTGGAGGTTGCGGGCGGCGGGGCGGCCCAGGATGGCGACGATTTCGGCCGGCGGCAGGCCGTAGCCGGGCCGGATAGAACGGACGTGACGGGCCTCCAGCACCTCGCCCTCGGCAATGTCGGCCACGACGTAGAGCGAGCGGCGGAACGAGGCGTTGGCGCGCTCGGAACCCTTGATGTCGTAGTGGACCCGGCCCAGCGACGCCGAGGCGTCCTTGCAGTCGCGGACCAGCCGCGTGAACTCGTCGGGCTCGAGGCTGAAGCCGGCGTCAGGGCCACCGTCCGAGCGGGCGAGGGTGAAGTGCTTCTCGATCACCGACCCACCCAGCGCGATTGCGGTGACCGAGGCGGCCGAACCCAGGGTGTGGTCGGACAATCCGGTGACGCAGTGGAACCGGGCGGCCAGATCCGGCACGGTGCGGACGTTGGCCTCCTCGACCGGCGCCGGGTAGGCGCTGATGCAATGGAGCAGGATCAGCTGGTCGCAGCCGTTAGCCCGCGCCGCCTCCACGGCGGCCCCGATCTCGTCCAGCGACGCCAGGCCGGTGGAGATGATCATCGGCTTCTTCAGCCGCGCCACCTCGGCGATCAGCGGCAGATCGACCGCTTCGAACGATGCGATCTTGTAGGCCGGGGCGCCGAGGCTCTCGAGCAGCTCGATGGCCGAGGTGTCGAAGGGGGTGGAGAAGATGGTGACGCCGTGGCTGCGCGCCCGTTGGAACAGGGCCGCGTGCCATTCGTACGGCGTATGCGCCTCGCCATAGAGGTCATGCAGGGTGCGCCCGTCCCACGGCCCGCCCGAAATCCGGAAGTCGGGACGGTCCGACGCGATAGTGATGGTGTCAGCCGTATAGGTCTGCAGCTTGATGGCGTCGCAGCCGGTGGTGACGGCCGCATCCAGGAGCGCCAGCGCGCGATCCAGCGACCCGTTGTGGTTTCCGCTCAGCTCGCAGATCACATAGGGCTCATGGTCCGGGCCGATCGCCCGTCCGGAAATGGCGACCGGATGGATCACGCCGCCGCCCGTCGGCGCGGGCGCACCAGGTTCCACTCGAGACCCACGCAGGGATTGAAGCCGCAAGCGGCGAAGAGGCGTTTTGAGGCCTCGTTGTCATCCTTGATCTGGGCGGTGAAGCGGTGGGCGCCCTGCTTGCCTTCCATGCGACGCAGGCCGCCTTCGAGAAGGGCGCGGCCCCAGCCCTGGCCGCGACGCTCGGGGGCAACCTGGATGCTCACCAGCCAACGCCCGTCGAGCGCATCGAAGCGAACCAGGCCCACCGGTCGGCTCCAGGCGTCCTCGCCGACGATCAACACCCGGTCGGCGCGCCCCAGCGACGCCTTCCACCACAGCTCATGCACCGGCCAGGAGATGGGGTCGGGCTCCAGCGAGGCCGAGCGGGTGACAGGGTCGTTGCGCCAGTCAAAGACCGCGCGCGCGTCCTCGTGGCCGGCGCAGCGCAGGTGGATCGGGTGGGGAGTGCTCATGAGATGGCCCATGCGAGGGTTTCAACCACTCGCGCCGGGTCGGAATCACTGAGGCCCGGGTAGAGCGGCAGGGAAAGGGTCTGATCGTACCAGGCGTCGGCGCCCGGCAGGCGAGGCGTCCGTGACCGGGCGGCCCAGTAGGGCTGGCGGTGGACGGGGATGTAGTGGACCTGACTGCCTACGCCCTTGCCGGCGAGGCGCTCCATCACCTCGGCGCGAGTCCGACCGATGGCGTCGAAGTCGATACGCACGGCGAATAGGTGCAGCGCCGGATCGGAGCCTTCGGGCGTCGGCGCGACCATGACCCGGGGCGCCAGCGGCGCCAGCAGCGCGCGATAGCGGGCGGCCAGCCGACGGCGGCGGGCGATGAAGGCCGGCAGGCGCTTGAGCTGCGACAGCCCCAGCGCGCACAGAACATCGGGCAGACGGTAGTTGAAGCCCAGCTCGGCTTGCTCGTACCACCAAGGACCCGGCGCCTCGGCCAGGCCCTCGCGAACGATGCCATGGCTGCGCAGCCGCCGCATACGCCAGGCGGCCTGGTGGTCGCGGGTGGTGACCATGCCGCCTTCGCCGGTGGTGAGCGTCTTGACCGGATGGAACGAGAAGCAGACCGCATCGGACTGGTTCGCGTCGCCGGTGCGACCCCAGGCGGTGTCAGTGCCCAGCGCATGGCAGGCGTCCTCGACGATGGCCGCGCCGCAGCTCTCGGCCAGAGCCGCGATGGCCGGCATGTTCACCGGCGCGCCGCACAGGTGCACCGGCAGGATGGCGCGCACGGTCCCCTCAGCGCGGTCGAGCGCCTCGGCCAGGGTCTCCTCGGTCATCAGGCCGGTAGCCGGATCCACGTCGGCGAAAACCACACGCGCGCCTTGCTGGGCGCAGACATTGGCGGTGGCGACGAAGGTGATGGCGGGAACGATGCAGACGTCGGCCGGACCGATATCGAGGCTGGTGACCGCCAGGTGCAAGGCCGTTGTGCCGTTGGAACAGGCCACCGCGTGAGGTGCGCCCACGGCTTCGGCGAAGGCTTGCTCGAACCGCTCGACTAGCGGGCCGGTAGTAAGGAAATCAGAGCGCAGGGCCTCGACCACCGCAGCGATGTCGGTCTCGTCGATGGACTGGCGCCCGTACGGCAGGAACGCCTTGGCGGGCCGCGCGCCTCCGTCAGGCATGGCACGCGTCCAGCAGCGCCAGCATGCCGGGGCCATCGACGCGCTCGGCGGTGTCGGAGGTGTAGGCGAAGTTCTCGGGCACCCTCACGCCCGTCCCGTCCTTGACGAACGAGGTGCGCGGGTATTCGACGAAATCGGGCTCGATGGCATAGCGGTCGCCAAGGTCGACGGTCTGGCGCGCGTCGTCGATCGATATCATCGCCTCGTGCAGCTTCTCCCCGGGCCGGATGCCGACGATGCGGGTGGGCATGCCCGGCGCCATGGCCTGGGCCAGCTCCATCACCGTCGAGGACGGAATCTTGGGCACGAAGACCTCGCCACCACGCATCAGCTCGATGCAGGAAAGGACGAAGGAGACCCCCTGGTCGAGCGTGATCCAGAAGCGGGTCATGCGCTCGTCGGTGATCGGCAATTCCTTGGCGCCCCGGTCCAGCAGCCGCTGGAAGAAGGGTCCGACCGAACCGCGTGAGCCGGCGACGTTGCCGTAGCGGACCACCGAAAAGCGAGTGCCGATATCGCCCGACAGGTTGTTGGCGGCCACGAAAGTCTTGTCCGAAGCCAGCTTGGTCGCGCCGTAGAGGTTGATGGGCGAGCAGGCCTTGTCGGTCGACAGGGCGATAACCTTTTTCACGCCGTTGGAGAGACAGGCGCGAACCACGTTCTCGGCGCCAAGAATATTGGTGTGGATGCACTCGGACGGATTGTATTCGGCCGCCGGGACCTGCTTCAGCGCCGCGGCATGGATCACCAGATCGACGCCCCTGAACGCCAGCTCCAGCCGGTCGCGGTCGCGAACGTCGCCCAAGAAGAAACGCAGGCGATCCATCTTCTCCTGCGGGAAGATTTCGGACAGTTCCTGACGCATCTCGAATTGCTTCATCTCGTCGCGCGACAGGATGATCAGCTTCCGGGGATTGTAGCGTTCGAGCACGCGGTGAACGAAGCGACCGCCGAACGAGCCGGTGCCGCCGGTGACCAGGATCGACTTAGCGTCAAGCAAGCGCCTGTTTTGTGGGGCGAAATCGCGATTGTTGGGCGAGGGGGGAGCGTCGTACATGGGCGGCCTGCTCAGACTGTGCCGGCATGCTGCGCGGTGTCGCCTAAGGCCGCGTTAACGATGTTTGTCAGGAGCCGCGCCGCGTGAGGTCGCGCACCATTGCCGGGACCAGCGCCCAGGGCTCGACAAAGTAGCGGTGGAACAGCCGTCCCGGCTCGACCAGGAAACGGGCCATCCATTCCAACCCCAGTCGCCCCGCCCAGCGCGGCGGGGTCGGAACGGCGCCCGCCTCGTAATCGAAGGCCGCGCCGATCGGGAAGACGACGGCAGTGGGCAGACGGTCCCAGTTGGCGAGGATCCATCGCTCCTGCCGGGGCATGCCCATGCCAACGAACAGGATGTTCGGCGCGAAGGCCGTGATCTGGGCCAGGACGGCTTCGTTGTCAGCGCCGACCGTGTCGAAATAGCCGTTGCGCTCGGCGAAGGTCACGCCGGGCCAGCGGCCCGACAGGACCTTGATGGCCTGGACTCCGACGCCGGGCTTGCAGCCCAAATGGAAGACGCGCCAGCGGTTTTCGGCGGCCAGGCGCCAGAAGTCCTCGCGCCAGTCGAGATAGGTATTGCGGTGCTCGCGTCCCACACTTCGGCCCAGCAGACGGCCCCACGCCACCAACGGCATGGAATCGATCTCGACCAGATCGGCGAGCCCGTAGAACCGCGCCATTTCCGGATCGCGGCCCAGCAAGGCCAGGGAATGCAGATTGTGGTTGGCCACCAGCGCCTTCTGGCCCGCAGCCACGCGTGCGGACGTAAACGCCATGACTTCGTCGCGGGTCACGGGGTCCATCTCGGCGCCCAGGATGCGGATACGATCATTCTGCATGGCGCCCACCCTAGGGCAGACAGGTTTCCGTCGGCTGAACACGCCTGACGGGTGGAAAGCCGCGCCGTAAGCGGCTATCCCGCCCACCGGACTTGATGACAAAGGGCCCCAGATGCGCGTCGCCATGATCGGAACGGGATATGTCGGACTGGTGTCCGGCGCCTGCTTCGCCGACTTCGGCCACGTGGTGACCTGCGTCGACAAGGACGCCGGCAAGATCGAGCGCCTGAATCGCGGCGAGAGCCCCATCTTCGAGCCCGGTCTCGACCACCTTCTGACCGAAAATTCGAAGGCCGGCCGGCTGTTCTTCACCACCGACGCCGCCGAGGCCGTTGCTGGGGCGGACGCGGTGTTTATCTGCGTCGGCACGCCGTCCAAAGAGGACGATGGTCACGCCGACCTGTCTTACGTCTACGCCGCCGCCGAGGAGATCGCTGGCTACCTTGAGGGCTTCACCGTGGTGGTCGACAAGTCGACCGTGCCGGTCGGCACCGGCGACGAGGTCGAGGCGATCATTCGCAAGGCCGCCCCGGACGCCGAATTCGCGGTGGCCTCTAACCCTGAATTCCTGCGCGAAGGCGCGGCCATCGACGACTTCAAGCGGCCGGATCGCATTGTGGTCGGCACCGACGATCCCCGCGCCGAGAAGGTGATGCGCGACCTCTACCGGCCCCTGACCGTCAACGACACACCGATCGTATTCACCAGTCGCCGCACGTCCGAGTTGATCAAATACGCAGCCAACGCCTTCCTGGTCATGAAGATCACCTTCATCAACGAGATCGCCGACCTGTGCGAAAAGGTCGGCGGCGACGTCCAGGCGGTGGCCCGCGGGATCGGGCTGGACAGCCGGATCGGGCCGAAGTTCCTCAACGCCGGCCCCGGCTACGGCGGCTCTTGCTTCCCTAAGGACACCCTGGCCCTGGTGCGCACCGCCAGCGACCACGGCACGTCCATGCGGGTGGTGCAGACCACCATCGAGGTCAACGAAGCGCGCAAGAAGACCATGGCGGCGCGCATTATCGCGGCGCTGGGCGGCGACGTGGCCGGCAAGACCATCGGGGTGCTGGGGCTGACCTTCAAACCCAACACCGACGACATGCGCTATGCGCCGTCGCTAGACATCATCCCGGCCCTGCAGGCGATGGGAGCGAAGGTCCAGGCCTACGACCCCGAGGGCATGGACGAGGCGGTGCATTTCCTGCCTGGGGTCGAGCTGAAGGGCGGGGCTTACGCCGCCGCCGAGCATGCTGACGCGGTCGTGGTCCTGACCGAGTGGGACCAGTTCCTGGGCCTGGACCTTGACCGGCTCAAGCTCCTCATGCGCCAGCCGATCGTTGTCGACCTGCGCAATGTGTGGCGACCCGAGGACATGCGCGCGCGCGGCTTTACCTACTCGTCCGTAGGACGACCCTGAGCGGTTGGCTCCGGAATCGTGCGGAGGATGACGCGCGGCGCGGGCGGGTCTAGAAAGCCGCGTCCGTTTCCTGAGGCCGTCCCCGTGACCGACACCGCCATCCGCTCCCCCATCGAGCCCGTGTCGATGACCCGTTACGGGCCCGACTTCGAAGGCTTCGCCCGCGACCTCGGCCGCTCGTTCGAGCGTTACGGCTTCGCGGTAGTGGCCGACCACGGGCTGGACCAGCCGATGCTCGACGAGGCGCTGAGCCAGACCAAGGCCTTCTTCGCCCTGCCCGAGGAAACCAAGCGCGCCTACCACATCCCGGGTGCCGGCGGCGCGCGGGGCTATACGCCGTTCGGCGTTGAAACCGCCAAGGGCGCCAGGCTGCACGACCTCAAGGAGTTCTGGCACACCGGGCGCGACCTGCCGACGGGACACCCCTATCGCAGGTATATGGCCGACAACGTCTGGCCTGCCGAGACGCCCGGGTTCCAACCCGCCATCTCCGCCCAGTTCGCAGCGCTGGATGACCTGGGGCTGAAAGTACTTCGCGCAATCGCCTACCACCTCAAGCTGGGTGACGATTTCTTCAAGCCGACGGTTCGCTACGGCAATTCGATCTTGCGCCTGCTGCACTATCCGCCCGTGGGCGCCGACAGCCCCCATGTACGCGCCGGCGCCCATGAGGACATCAACGTCATCACCCTGCTGCTCGGCGCCGAGGAGGCCGGGCTGGAGGTTCTGGACCGCGACGGCCAGTGGCTGCCCATCAGCCCGCCCGCCGGCTCGGTGGTCTGCAACATCGGCGACATGCTGCAGCGCCTGACCAACCATCGGCTGCCCTCCACCACCCACCGGGTGGTGAACCCGGCTCCGGAGCGGCGCGGCTTCGCGCGCTACTCGACGCCCTACTTCCTGCACTTCGAGCCGGAGTTCAGTATTGAAACTCTGCCCAACTGCGTCAATGCCGCCCATCCGGACCGCTATCGCGAAGCCATCACGGCCGAGGAATTCCTTCAGGAGCGGCTGCGCGAAATCAAGCTGAAGTGACCTTTCGGCCTCGGCCCGTGAAGACTTCCATTTTTCCCGCCGCACAGCGTTCTTCGGCTACCCCTTCTTAAGACCAATCGGCTTTGATCCCCCCGCCGGAGCTTGGGCTCCCGGGGAACCCATGCCGAATCCGCTGATTCCATCCGACGAGGCCGACCGTCTGGCCACCTTGCGCGACCTGCGCCTGGTGGAGCTGGCCGAGGATATGGATTTCGGTTGCCTGACCCGGCTGGCGCGCAGCCTGGCCAAGGCGGACCACTCGCTTGTCGCCCTGGTCGAGGAGACAGAGGTCATCGCCATCGCGCGCCAGGATGCCGTGCCGCGCACCGCCGACCGCAGTAACGCCCTTTCGACCTTCACACTGGCCCAGGACGGTCCGCTGTGGATCGAGGACGCGGCTACGGACCGGCGCTCGTGCGCAATGCCGTTCATCGCCACCGCACCCTACCTTCGCTTCTACTGCGGCGCGCCCATCATCGTGCGTGGGCACAAGGTCGGCGTGGTCGCGGTCGCCGACGTCGATATCCGCCCCTTCGACCAGGAGGTCGCCGACCGCATGGTCGACATCGCCGCGGTCATCGCCAACGAATTCGAACTGAAGGTCGCCAAGAGCCGGCTGGCGGCCGATGAGGTGCGAATGCGCGCCGAGAAGACGCTGCTGGACGTGCTCATCGAGGACGCCCCCCTGGCGCTGGCGATGTTCGACCGAGAGATGCGCTACATCCGAACCAGTCGCCGCTGGCGCGTCGAGCAGAACCTTGAAGACTCCGACCTGATCGGCCGTTGCCACTACGACGTCGCCGCGTACATGAGCGCAGAGTGGAAGGCCGGGCACTTGCGCTGCCTGGCGGGCGCCACCGAACGCTGCGATCGCGAGCGCTACCTGGGGGCCGACGGCAGCGAGGTCTGGGTCCGTTGGGAAGTGACGCCCTGGTACGAGGAGTCGGGCCGCGTGGGCGGCCTCGTGATCATGACCGAGGACCTGACCGAGCAGATCCGGGCCAGCGACCGGATCGAGCAATCTGAAACGCGCCTGCGCCTGGCTGCCGAAATCGCCGATCTGACCGTTTGGGACTATTCCTTTGAACGGCGCTCCCTGGCCTTCGCGTCGGGGCGTACGCCGACCGCCTATTCGGGCGATCTCAGCTATGAGCGCCTGGTCAGGGAGTGGCTGGCGCGGGTCCACGAGGATGATCGCGGGCGGGTCGCGGCGCTTTGGACCCAGGCCATGGAGGCCGGCGTTCTCTTCAACAGCGAGTACCGCCAGTACGACCGTCTGGGCCGCGCCGCCTGGCACCAGAACGTGGCCGACACGATCCGCGACGCCGAAGGTCGGCCTGAGCGCATCGTCGGCGTGGTTCGCGATGTCACCGAGCGCAAGCTGGGCGAGCTGGCGGTCGAGCAGGCGCGCAGCGAGGCCGAGGCCGCAAACCGCGCCAAGTCCGAGTTCCTGGCCAATATGAGTCACGAGATCCGCACGCCACTGAATGGTGTGTTGGGCGTGGCCAGCGCGCTTGCCCGAACCGGCCTGAATGACGACCAGCGCCAGATGGTGCAGATCATCGAGGCTTCCGGCCTCGTTCTGCAAGCCCTGCTCTCCGATGTCCTTGATCTGGCGCGTATCGAATCCGGCAAGCTGGAACTGCGGCCCGAGCCGTTTGATCTGGCGGCCGCCCTGCGGGAAATCGGCGACCTGTTTGAATCCGGTGCCCGCGAAAAAGGTCTCGCGCTTGAGGTCTCGGTCGACCCGTCGCTGGAGGGCGCATTCCTGGCTGATCCGGTTCGCGTGCGGCAGGTGGTGTCCAACCTCCTGTCCAACGCCGTGAAATTCACCACCCTCGGGAAGGTGTCCGTAGCGGCGACGGCGGTCGCCGAGGCCGCGGGCGCGACGGTCGTGCAAATCACCGTGTCGGACACCGGCCTTGGCTTCGACGAGGAGATCAGACGGCGGCTGTTCGAGCGCTTCGAGCAGGCTGACGGGTCGATTACCCGCCAGTTTGGCGGCACCGGCCTCGGCCTGTCGATCTGTCGGTCCCTGATCGACATGATGGATGGGCGGCTGTGGGCGGAATCCAAGCCGGGCGAGGGTTCGACCTTCACCCTTGAGCTGGAGCTCACACGGGCGGACGCCGTGATCCGGGCGCCGTTGGCCAACACAACGGCCGCGCCCGACGTCCCCGCCAACCCGGAGCGGCCCGTTCGGGTTCTGCTGGCCGAGGACCACCCGACCAACCGCCGGGTCGTGGAGCTGATCCTTGACGGCGCCGGCGTGGACCTGACCGCGGTCGAGAACGGCGCCCTCGCCGTCGAGATGTTCGGCCTCTACGACTACGACCTGATCCTGATGGACATGCAGATGCCGGTCATGGACGGGCTGAACGCCACCCGGTCCATCCGCGCCAGCGAACGCGCTGAAGGCCGCGCACCGACGCCCATCTACGCCCTG
>JANNVY010000497.1:0-6755 GCA_031408375.1 Pseudomonadota bacterium
CGCCCACAGATGTGCACGCGCGAGTACCGGCCGGTCTGTGGCATGGACGGCAAGACCTACGGCAACGCCTGTTCGGCGGCTGCCGAAGGTGTCAGCGTCAAGAACGAGGGCGAGTGCGCGACGTGATCTCGTCAGCGGGCCGAAATGCAAAAGGCCCCGGATTGCTCCGGGGCCTTTTCCGTTTCTTCGCCGGGAGTTCAGCCTAGCACTTGTAGTACATGTCGAACTCGACCGGGTGCGGATGGAGTTGCAGGCGCGCGACTTCCTCTTCCTTCAGCTCGATGTAGCTGTCGATGAAGTCGTCATCCATGACGCCGCCCTTCTTGAGGAAGGCCCGGTCCTTGTCGAGGTTGTCGAGCGCTTCACGCAGCGAGCCGCAGACCTCAGGCACGTTCTTCCGCTCCTGGGGCGGCAGGTCGTAGAGATTCTTGTCCATGGCGGGGCCCGGATCGATCCGGTTTTCGATGCCGTCCAGGCCGGCCATCAGCAGGGCCACGAAGGTCAGGTAGGGGTTGCCCATGGGATCGGGGAAGCGCGCTTCGATGCGCTTGCCCTTCGGCGACGAGACCCACGGAATACGGATCGAGGCCGAGCGGTTGCGGCTGGAATAGGCCAGCTTCACCGGCGCTTCGTAGCCGGGCACCAGGCGCTTGTAGGAGTTGGTGGTCGAGTTCGAGAAGGCGTTGATAGCCTTGGCGTGCTTGATGATGCCGCCGATGTACCAGAGGCACATGTCCGACAGGCCGGCGTACTTGTCGCCCGCGAACAGCGGCTTGCCGCCCTTCCAGATCGACTGGTGCACGTGCATGCCCGAGCCGTTGTCGCCGAACATCGGCTTGGCCATGAAGGTGGCCGACTTGCCGTAGGCGGCGGCCACGTTCTGCACCACGTACTTATAGAGCTGGGTCCGGTCGGCCATGGTCAGCAGGTCGGAGAACTTGAGCCCCAGTTCGTGCTGGGCCGGCGCGACCTCGTGGTGGTGCTTCTCGGGCTCCATGCCCAGTTCGCCCATGATCGCCAGCATCTCGCCACGCAGGTCCTGCGCCGAATCCACCGGGTTGACGGGGAAGTACCCGCCCTTGGGACCCGGGCGGTGGCCCATGTTGCCTTCGGGATAGGCCCGGCCGGTGTTGGCCGGCAGCTCGATCGAGTCGAACTGGTACCCGGTATTGTGCGGGTCGGTGTTCCAGCGGACGTCGTCGAAGACGAAGAACTCCGCCTCGGGGCCGAAAAACACGGTGTCGCCCACGCCCGACGACTGAACGTAGGTGAGGGCCTTCTTGGCCATGGAGCGCGGGTCGCGGTTGTAGGGCTCGCCCGTGTCGGGGTTCAGGACATCGCAGAACAGGAACAGGGTGTTCTGCTGATAGAAGGGGTCGATGTAGGTCCTGGACAGGTCCGGACGGAGCAGCATGTCGCTTTCGTTGATGGCCTTCCAGCCGGCGATCGACGAACCGTCGAACATCGTGCCTTCGGTCAGGAACTCCTCGTCGACCAGCGACAGATCGAACGTGACGTGCTGCAGCTGACCGCGCGCATCCGTGAAGCGCAGGTCGACATAGGCAATGTCCTTTTCCTTGATTTCCTTGAGGATCTGGTCGGCGGTCATCGGGGGGGTCCTTGAGGCAGGGGAGGTTTGAGGAGGACGCGAGCGCAATTAAACCGCCGCCGGACCGGTCTCGCCGGTGCGGATGCGAATGACTTCGAGAACGTCGGTGACGAAAATCTTGCCGTCACCGATCTTGCCGGTGCGGGCGGCGGTCTGGATGGCCTCGATGATGGCGGCGACAAGGTCGTCGGGCGCGACCACCTCGATCTTGATCTTGGGCAGGAAGTCGATGACGTACTCGGCGCCGCGATAGAGCTCGGAGTGGCCCTTCTGGCGGCCGTAGCCCTTGGCTTCGACGACGGTCATGCCTTGCACGCCGATGTCCTGAAGGGCTTCCTTCACCTCATCGAGCTTGAAGGGTTTGATGACGGCTTCGATCTTCTTCATCTGATTCCGGGGGAGTGGCCCGGGTCCCGAAGGGATATTGCATTGCAGCAAAAAGCAAGTCGAAACGGGAAGGCGCGTCGTCGGGACACGGATCGGTTAGAAGGCGTTGTCCTCATGCATCGCCGCGCCGGCGATTGAAAGAGTCCATGTCCGACCGGCTTGAAATCCTTACGATCGACCAGATGTACGCCGCCGACCGGGCCGCGGCGGCAGCGGGCGTGGAGAGCTACGCCCTGATGCAGGCGGCGGGCGAGGCGGTGGCGCGCGCGGTCTCGTCGCGATGGAGCAAGCGGCCCGTGGCGGTCCTTTGTGGGCCCGGCCTGAACGGTGGCGACGGCTTTGTCGCGGCTAGGGTGCTGACGGCTGATGGCTGGGACGTGCGGGTGCTGGCCCTGGCGCTCCCCACCGGAGGCGATGCGTTCAAGGCCTTCGAGGACTGGGGCGGCTCACCCGAGCTGGGCGAGAGCAATCTCGGCAACGCCGAACTGATCATCGACGCCTTGTTCGGCGCCGGCCTCTCCCGCCCCCTGCCCGCCCACGCCCAAGGGGTGCTGCGCGACGCCGAGGCGCGAGGCCTGCCGATCGTGGCCATCGACTTGCCGTCCGGCCTGCCCGGCGACGCCGCCGAGCCGCTGGACTATGCGCCCCGCGCCACCCTTACGGTCACCTTCCACCGCAAGAAGCCCGCCCACGTCCTTTCGCCCGCCCGCGACCTGTGCGGCGAGATCGTGGTGGCGGACATCGGCATCCCCGCCGCCGCTACGGCCGCGCCTACCCTGTGGGAGAACCACCCTGACCTGTGGCGCGCCCACTACCCCTGGCCGATGGGTGCGACTCACAAGCATGCGCGCGGCGCGCTGGGCGTGATCGGCGGAGGCCGCTTCGAGACGGGCGCAGCACGCCTGGCCGCCCGGGCTGGATTGCGGGTCGCGGGCCTGGTGAAAGTATTCTGCGAGCCCGCCGCCGCCGACATCTACGCCGCGACGCTGGAGGCGGCCATGCTGAGGCCCTTCCGCAGCATCCAGGAACTGGGCAACCTCGCCATGGAGATGGACGCCTTCGTCATCGGCCCCGCCGCCGGGGTCACCGACGCCACCCGCGACAAGCTGATCGCGCTGGCGGGCAGCGGCGTGCCCATGGTCATCGACGCTGACGCCCTGACCGTGCTGAAGGGCGAGCCCGCCACCCTGTTCGCCCTGGTCGAGGACAGCGACGTGATCACCCCGCACCCGGGTGAGTTCGAGCGCATCTTCCCCGGCCTGCTGGGATCGTCCGGGACGCGCATCGCCGCCGCGCGCGAAGCCGCCAATCTCGCCGGCTGCATCGTTCTGCTGAAAGGCGCCGACACCGTCATCGCCGCCCCCGACGGCCGCGCGGCCGTCAACACCCACGCCACGCCCTGGCTGGCGACCGCGGGCTCCGGCGACGTGCTGGCCGGGATCGTCGGCGGCCTGATGGCCGGCGGCATGCCGACCTTTGAAGCGGCGTGCGCGGGCGTGTGGATGCATGGGGACGCGGGACTGAGGTTCGGACCCGGACTGACTGCGGAGGACCTGCCTCAGGGGTTGCCCACCGTGATCACCGGCCTCACCGGTTGACCCTGCGTGCCCCCTCGGGCATGCGGGGCCAGCGCGGATGTGGCGGAACTGGTAGACGCACTGGATTTAGGTTCCAGCGCCGCAAGGCGTGGAGGTTCGAGTCCTCTCATCCGCACCATCCTGCTTCGCTCCTCCGGAGGTTGGCCGCTCCGCGGCCCCCTTCGGGCCGCAGGACTAGCGTGAAGGCTGGCATTCGAAGCAGGATGCCCTTCGGAGCGGCGCAGCCGCGAAGTAGGGCCGACGAAGCCATGCGCCACCTTCTAGCGATCGCCGCCCTCGCCGCGCCGTTGCTCGCGGCCGCCCCGGCAGCCGCCACGCCCCCTCCGCCGCCGCGCACCGCAACGAACTGCAACGCGCGGGTCTATGTCATCGACGACATCGTCTGCGCGACGCCCTCCCTGCTGGCGCTGGACCAGCAGGTTGCCGAGGCGTTGGCGGCTGCGCCCGACGCGGTCCACCCTGAGCATCCGCGCCTCGTGGACGCCCAGAGCGACTGGTACTGGCGCTCGCGTCAGTGCTTCAAGGCGTCCGACCAGCCCGCATGTCTGACTGCAGCCTATGAGGAGCGGCTGGCGGTGCTGGCGGTGTTGCGCGCGCCGCCGGCGGTGGGCGTCGGCCAGGACGGCCACTGTAATGGCCCGCCCTGGGGCGACAAGGCGGTGAAGCTGAACCGCACCGGCGACGGACCCCTGGTCGTCAGCGACCTGGACGGGAAGGTGATCGCGGTAGCTTCGCCGCCCAATCGCGCCGGCTGGACCGCCTACATGACCCTGACCAACGGCAAGGCGCCCTGGAAGCTGAGGCATTACCAGGGGCTGGTCATGGTCTGTCGCCGGGGCTGAACCCACCGGGGTCATGCGCCACGGGGATTTGAACGCACGCCAGCTCCCCTGCCCCGAGCGCGCCGTTGACCTCCCGCGCCCCTTTGCTCATAAGGGCGGTTCGCGCCGCCTTCGGGCGGCTTTCCGTTTTTCTCCAACGGGCGACGCGATTCCTCGAGGGATCGTGGACGCCCGAAAAGCCGAAGTAGTCCCATGCAGGTCGTCGAGAAGTCCAACGAAGGTCTGAGCCGCGTGCTCACGGTTACGGTTCTCCAGAAGGAACTGACCGATCAGCTGGACGCCAAGATCGCTGAAGTCGGTCCGCGCCTGAAGATCAAGGGTTTCCGCCCCGGCAAGGTGCCCGCCTCCTATGTGCGCAAGATGTTCGCCAAGGAGATGATGAGCGAGATCGTTCAGGACACCCTGAACCAGTCGCCCGCCAAGGCCCTCGAAGAAGCCAAGATCCGCCCGGCTGCGCCGGCGGACATGAAGCTGAATTCCGACGTCGACAAGGTCGTGGCCGGCGAAGCCGACCTGTCCTACGAAATGACTGTCGATGTGATGCCCGACTTTGAGCCGATCGATCAGGCGACGTTGAAGCTGACCCGCCCGGCCTATGAGGCGTCCGACGCCGATGTGGCGGACTCGCTGAAGAACCTGACCTCGCAGTCGAAGACCTACGAAGCCAAGGGCGGCAAGGCTCCCAAGGCGGCGGACGGCGACATGGTGGTGATGGACTTCGTCGGCCGCGTGGACGGTGAGGAGTTCGAAGGCGGCTCGGCCAAGGACGCCCAGCTGGTGCTGGGTTCCGGCCAGTTCATCCCCGGCTTCGAAGATCAACTGAAGGGCGCCAAGGCCGGCGACGAGAAGCTGGTCAAGGTGGCCTTCCCGGCTGATTACGGCGCCGCTCACCTAGCCGGCAAGGACGCCGAGTTCACGGTCAATGTGAAGGAAATCCGGGCCTCCAAGGACGCCGAGGTGGACGAAGAATTCGCAAAGCGCCTGGGCATGGAGAGCCTGGACAAGCTGAAGGACGCGGTGCGCGCCCAGCTGAACGAGCAGTACAACGGCGCCTCGCGCTTCAAGCTCAAGCGCGCCCTGTTGGACGAGCTGGACAAGAAGCACGACTTCGACCTGCCGGCCAAGATGGTCGACAACGAGTTCGAGACCATCTGGGTTCAGGTCGCCGCCGACAAGGAAGCCGGCCGCCTGCCGCCGGAGGACGTCAAGAAGTCCGAGAAGGCGCTCAAGGCCGAGTACCGCAAGATCGCCGAGCGCCGCGTGCGCCTGGGTCTGGTGCTGGCTGAACTTGGCCGCCGCTCGCAGATCACCGTCACCGACCAGGAGCTGGGCCAGGCGATCACCGCTGAAGCCCGCCGCTATCCCGGCCAGGAGAAGCAGGTGTTCGACTTCTACCGCGCCAATCCGAACGCCGCCGCCCAGCTGCGCGCACCGATCTACGAAGAGAAGGTCTGCGACATGATCTTCCGGGTCGCCAAGGTCACGGACAAGAAGGTCAAGAAAGACGACCTGTTCGAAGGCGAAGACGACATCTAGGCTTGAGACCGACAACGGGGCCGGGGGGCGCTGTTCGGGGGAGTATCCGCGATGAGGCTAACGTCCCTGTTCGCCGCCATGGTCCTGACGCTCGCGTTCGCGGGTCCTGGCTCGGCGGCCGATCCGGCGCCGGCCGCCTCCGAGCCTGCCACCACGGTTGAGGGCGTCACGGTCACGGCGCCCAACAAGGCGACGATCTCGGAGTTCATCCGCGACGTCACCGAGGAATCCCGAAACGGCCGTGTGGCGCGCTGGAACCATACCATCTGCCCGGCCACGGTCGGGCTGCAACGCCGCTATGCCGAGTATCTGAACGAGCGCCTGTCCAGCGTCGCGCGCGACGCCGGGCTGAAGGTCGCGCGCCCGGGCTGCCGCCCCGACATCCTGATCATCGTCACCCCGGACGTCCAGGCTGTGCTGACCGAGATGGAGCGGGCCCACAAGGACGTGTTCGCCGAGCGCCGCTGGTCGGACGAACGCACCAGCGCGGGCGGATCCCAATCCTTCGCTGCCTTCATGCAGTCCGAAAAGCCTGTGCGCTGGTGGCACGTGTCGGAAACCGTCGCCGCCGACGGCCAGCCGATCGGCAACGGCGTGACCATGCGTGCCTCCGGCTCTCGCCTGCGCGACACGGTCCGCGAGGATTTCGCGGTGGTGATTGTCGTTGTCGACGCCAACAAGGCCAGGGGCGTCACCTACCAGGCGCTTTCCGATTATCTGGCGATGGTTTCACTGGCGCAGCTGAACCCGAATGTGAACTCCAGTCAGGTCTCGTCGGTGCTG
>JANNVY010000498.1:0-1964 GCA_031408375.1 Pseudomonadota bacterium
GGGCCAGCCGCCGGTCCTCGTCGTCGAGGAGACCGGCAAGCAGAAGCTGGTGCTGTGCGAGATCGCAGCCGTGATCGGCTGGCTGCAGGACAACTTCGCCGCGCCTGCCCTGATGAGCGAAGACCCCGTGGAGCGCGCAGAGGTGCGTCGCTTGCTCCAGTGGTTCGACCGCAAGTTCGACTACGAGGTCAACGCGCTCCTGCTCCACGAGAAGATGGAAAAGCGCCTGCTGGGCCTTGGCCCGCCCGACATGGGCGCCATGCGCGCCGGCCGCGAGGCGCTGCGACGTCACTTCGCCTACCTGGAAGACATCCTGAAGGCCCGCGACTGGCTGGCGGGCCGCAGGCTGTCGCTCGCCGACTTCGCCGCCGCCTCCCACATCTCGGTGCTGGACTATTTCGACGAGGCGCCCTGGGCCGCCTGTCCGGCGGTGAAGACCTGGTACATGAAGCTGAAGTCCCGCCCCTGCTTCCGCCCCCTGTTGGCCGACCGCCAGCCCGGCATGGGACCATCAGCGCACTATGACGACCTCGACTTCTGAGGCGCCGCACCGCTAAGTCGGGCGCGTGACCCTGGCCAAGCTCAAACCCGGCGAAGATCCCCGCGTGCGCATCCGCGCCCGCGCCGCCCAGCAGGGCTTCGACCTCTGCCGCTTCGCCTCGGCCGCCGATCCGTGGCCGGCAGGCGCGCGCCTGGCGGAGTTCGTCGCGGAGGGCCGTCACGGGACGATGGACTGGATGGAGCAGACGCTGCAGCGGCGCTCCCATCCGACGGAGCTATGGCCGGAAGCTAGGTCGGCCATCGTGCTGGGGGTCAACTATGGACCTGACCACGACCCACGCGCGCTGCAGGCCCAGACCGACCGGGGCGCGATCTCGGTCTACGCCCGGGGCGACGACTATCACGCGGTGATCAAGGGCCGGCTCAAGACCTTCGCCGGCTGGGCCAAGGCCAGGTTCGGCGGCGAGGTGAAGGTCTTCATCGACACCGCGCCCTTGATGGAAAAGCCGCTGGCGGAGCGCGCCGGGCTGGGCTGGCAGGGCAAGCACACCAACCTGGTCAGCCGCGACTTCGGGTCGTGGTTGTTCCTGGGGTCGGTGCTGACGACCATCTATCTGCAGCCGGACGAGGCGGAGAGCGACCATTGCGGCCAGTGCCGCGCGTGCCTCGACGCCTGCCCGACCAACGCCTTTCCGGCTCCCTATCAGATCGATGCGCGGCGCTGCCTCTCCTACCTGACCATCGAGCACGCCGGGCCGTGGCCGGAGGAGTTCCGCGTCGCGGCGGGCAATCGCGTCTACGGCTGCGACGACTGCCTGGCGGCCTGCCCCTGGAACAAGTTCGCGCAAGGCGCCCGCGAGATGCGGCTGCAGGCGCGCGAGACGCTGAGCGGCCCGTCGCTGGCTGAGCTGGCGGCGCTGGACGAGGACGGGTTCAAGGCGATGTTCGCGCGCACGGCGGTGCGCCGGATCGGACGGGGTCGGTTCCTGCGGAACGTGCTCTACGCCGTGGGTAACACCGGCGATCCCGCGCTGGCGGGGGTGGCGGAGCGGGCGCTCGGCGAGGCCGATCCGGTGGCGCGGGGGGCGGCGGTCTGGGCGTTGCGGCGGTTGCTTTCCGGCGAGCAATTCTCGGCGCACGCGGCTCGACACCTCGCCGATGAAAAGGACCCTTCGGTCCGCGCGGAGTGGGCGCCCGTCTGACCAGTCGGACCCCGCCATTCATCTCTTGCCGAGATCGCAGCGCCTGACCCCAAGCGCAACTCTGCATTCAAGAGAAGAAAGCCCCCAACCCTTCTCCCGAAGGAGAAGGGCCGGCGAGCGGCGGAAGGCGATGGGCGGGGCTGCTTACCCCTGCGCCGTGGCGCCGGCGGCAGGGAGGATCTGGCGCCAGTGCCCGGGCGTCGGGTTGTAGCCCTTGCCGCTCACACCACCCCGTGCGTACCCGTCGTCCCAGGTGTAGGT
>JANNVY010000499.1:0-1753 GCA_031408375.1 Pseudomonadota bacterium
GGCCGGGGCGGGCAGCTCAGGGCCGGGGCGGCCGCGGCAAAGGGCGAGTGGCTGCTGTTCCTGCACGCCGACACGGTCCTGTCGCCCGACTGGGTTGCAGCGGTGGGCGCGCACATGGCCCGCAACCCGCGCAAGGCCGGCTATTTCCGGCTGCGCTTCGACGATGCGTCGGCCACGGCGCGGCTGTGGGAAAAGGGCGTGGCCCTGCGTTGCGCCGTGCTGGGTCTGCCCTATGGCGATCAGGGGCTGCTGATCTCGCGCGCCCACTACGATGCGGTGGGCAGGTATCCCGACTTGCCGCTGATGGAGGACGTGGAACTTGTCAGCCGCATCGGGCGCAGCGCCCTGCACCTGCTCCACGCCGACGCGGTAACCGACGCGGAGAAATTCAGGCGCGACGGCTGGTTCAGGCGCTCGGCGCGCAACATCGCCTTCCTGATCGCCTGGGGCATGGGGACCGACCCGCGCGAGATCGCAAGGCGCTATGACTAAGCCCACCCTGATCCTGTTCCTGCGCGCCCCTGCCATCGGCCGCGGCAAGACCAGACTGGCCAAGGACATCGGCAAGGTCGAGGCTTGGCGGCTGTCGCGGGCCATGACGGCGGGCGTGCTGCGCCGGGTGCGCGACCCGCGCTGGCGGCTGGTGGTTCGAGTGACGCCGGACAAGTCGGCGCTCATCGGGTGGGGACAGCCACCCCCCGCGAGCTCGGCGGCTGATTGTGACCCCAGGGGTGCGGGGGGTGGCTGTCCCCGGATCGAGCCCCAGGGCAGCGGCGGTCTCGGTGAGCGGCTGCAGCGCGCAATCCGGGCCCATGCCCGTGGACTCGTCGCGGTGATCGGGACAGACGCGCCCGACCTGAACGCGGCCCGAATCGCTCGGGCCTTCGCAAGCGCCCGCCGTCATGGCGCCGCCATCGGGCCGGCGGCGGATGGCGGATTCTGGATCCTGGCCCTGTCGGCGCGGCGGGCGCGCACGGTCGCTTTCGAGGGCGTGCGCTGGTCCACCGCTCATGCCTGCGCCGATACCGTCGCGGCGCTGGGCGGCAAGGTGGCGCGCCTGGAGACCCTGATCGACATCGACGACCAGGCGGCGCTTACGGCATGGAGGGCGCGCGCAAAGGGTCGGCGGGGTCCTGGGGCGGCGCTGGAGCGACCGGCGGGGCGCCCAGGGGTGTGACCAGCGGAACGGCCGGCGCGGGCGGACGGTAGTCCATGGTGATCGGGATGGTGCGGGCGCCGGCGGCCACGGCGTCGAGGCTGCGGGCCTCCTGGCCCAGCAGTTGGCGGTAGATCCAGTAGGCCGCCATCACGTGCTCGATATAGACCCGCGTCTCGGGCACCGGGATGCTCTCCATGAACAGCAGCACGTCGGCGTCCTTGGGCAGGCGCTGCTCGGTCACCATCACCGGCTGGGGGCCTCCGTTATAGGCCGCCACGATGCGGAAGATGTCATTCCGGACGTAGGTCAGCCCGCCCAGATAGGCGATGTAGGCCTGGCCGATCCGCATGTTGGTCGAGGGGTCGTACAGACGGCCTGGATTGGACCGTAGCCCGGAGTCCCCGGTCAGCCACGCCGCCGTCGACGGCATCACCTGCATCAGGCCATAGGCGCCCACGGGGCTGCGAGCCTGGGGGTTGAAACGGCTCTCGCGCCGCATCAGGGCGAACAGCAGGGCCTTGTCGACCTGGAAGCCGCCCGACGGCGAGATCTCCGGCATCGGATAGGCCGCGACGTCGATGTAGCCGGCCGAGG
>JANNVY010000500.1:0-3130 GCA_031408375.1 Pseudomonadota bacterium
CCCGCTCGTAGTTCATCCGCGCCGTGATGCGGCGCGATTCGTCGAGGGCGAGCTCGGTTTGACCTCGGGCTTCGTCGGCTTGTTTTCGGGCCGCAGCCTCAGCGCCCAGGGCCTGTTCGCGCGGCGGTCTCTCCCTGGTCAGGGTGCGTGGCGCTCCCTGTTATCGGGCGAGCGCGGGCGCGCGGAACCGTTGACCGACAGGGGAGCGGCGCGGGCGGCTCCCTGTTTCGGGCGCGCCATAACAGGGAGGAACAGGGAGATAACAGGGAGTAACAGGGAGATAACAGGGAGCCAGGGAGGGGCGTCCCCGATCAGCCTCAGTTCCCGCCGCCGGGCTTCTCCGAGAAGTACTTTTCGAACTTGCCGGTCTCGCGCTCGAACTTCTCGGCGTCGGGCGGGGCGTCTTTCTTGTGGGTGATGTTGGGCCAGACCTGGGCGTAGGTGGCGTTGACGTGCAGCCACTTGCCGTCCGGCTCGTCCTTGTGTCGGGCTTGATGGCGTCGACCGGGCACTCCGGCTCGCAAACGCCGCAGTCGATGCATTCGTCCGGATTGATGGCGAGGAAGTTCTCGCCTTCGTAGAAGCAGTCGACCGGGCAGACTTCCACGCAGTCCGTGAACTTACAGCGCACGCAGGCGTCGGTGACTTTGTAGGCCATGGAATCTGGGGGGGTCCGGGGAGGGGTTCGCGGGGCGCGAAATGGGGCTTCGGGACCCCGTTTGTCAACCAGACGCCACCGGTTCTTCCATCGAGTAGAGCGCGCGCGCCTCAACCACCGGTCCGCGCCGGGTCCCGCAGCCGGCGACCAGCAGGTCGAACAGCCGTCCGCCGATGGCGAAGACAAGGCGGTCGCCGATCCGCACGGTGCGCGACACCTTGTCGAGGCGAGCTTCTTCCTGCCCCGGCCGGAAACGGCGGATGCGGCCTGCCTCGACGAATTTCGCCGCCAGGCCGCGGGTCTTGAAGAACCGGGCGCGCCACAGCCAGACGTCGACCCGGCAGGGCTCCTCGACGGAAGTCCCTGTAGGGGCTTCGGTCATGAAGCGGCCTTCGGCGCCGCCTTGGGTCTACGCTTCTTCGGTCGGCGATCGCGGCGCGGTTCGGGCGGCTTCAGGGCGGCCAGGGCGGCGAAGGGCGAGTGCCTGGGCGGGGCGGCGTCGGCGGGCCTGGCGGCCTTGCGCGGCTTCCAGGCGGCGTCGGCATGAGCCCGGGTGAAGCCCAGCGCCTTCAGGATCTGCGCGGCTTCCTCGTCGCTCCAGCCCAGCGCCTCGCGGGCCTGGTCGGACAGGACCGATGCGCCGCCGACCTGGCGGGCGGTCCTCAGAAGCTCGTCGAGGCGTTCCAGCTGGTCCACTGGAATCCCGAGGGTTCCGCAGGCCCGCAGGCCGTGGGCGGCCAGGGCGCGGGGGCCCGGCGGGGGGATCGGCAGGGCGGCGACCTTGCCGGGCGCGGGTGACCAGTCCTCGGGACCATCCTCCGCCAGGGCGGTCGCAAGGATGCGGGCCACGGGCTTGAGCAGCGACGGCGCCCACAGCGAGAAGGCGCCGATGTGCACCCCCAGCGAGCGCAACGCCCGCCGCTCGTTCTGGCTCAGCAGGCGCAGGTCGTGGTCGATCTCACGCCGGTCGATCAGGCCGCCCGCCTCGGCCAGCCGCCAGGCGATGCCGCGCGCCAGGCCCTTCAGGGACCCGTCCGCCAGAGCCGCTTCGATCTGCTTGAGCGGGCCAAGCCGCCGCCCGGCCTCGGCGGCCACCCAGGCTTCAAGCCGTCGCGTCGCCCGCTCGCGCGCCGCCTCCGGTCCCATGTCGCCCAGCAGGCGCACCCGGGGCGTCAGGCCGCGGCCCGCCACGATCTTGCCGGCCGCCTCGCCGCGCCAGGTGAGGGTCCCGCCGGGTATCAGGGCGAAGGCGGAGTCCGGCTCGGCCGCCAGCCGCCCCAGGCGTCGCACGACCTCCGGCCCCACGGCCCGCTGGGCGGCGGCGCGCAGGGCGCGGTCCTCCAGCGCCGAGCCGCCCTGGGCCGGTTCGAAACGCACGCCGCGCAGCTTGCCCACGAAATGGCCCTCGACGGTGACGTCGCCGCCCTCGCCCACCCCGGCCAGCAGGTCGTCCGGCACGCGCAGCGACCGCATCAGGGCCGAGGTGCGCCGGTCGATGAAGCGCTGCATCAGCTTCTCGTGCAGGGTGTCGGAGAGCCGGTCCTCCAGCGCCCGCGTCTTGGCCATCCACTCCGGCCCGTTGCGCAGCCAGTCGGGGCGGTTGGCGGCATAGGCGAGCGTGCGAACCCCCGACAGGCGGCCGGCCAGGGCGTCGATCTCGCCGTCGGTGCGGTCCAGCGCCGCGAACTGGGGCGCGATCCAGTCGTCGGGCAGCCGCCCGCCCGGGCCGGTCAGGTAGTCGAACACGCCGCGCGCCAGCGACACGTGCTCGTCCAGGCTGGTCTTGCGGAAGTCGGGGATCTGGCTGACCTCCCACAGGCGCCGAAGCCGGCCCCGGTCGCCCACGTGCCGCGCCACCGCGTCGTCCTGGGCCAGATTGCGCAGCACCTTCTCGTCCAGCGCCTCGGCCGAGAGCTTCAGGCCGGGCCGGTTGGGCGTCATGGCCAGGGAGCGCAGCAGATCCTTGAGGCTGTCGAAATCGAGGTTGGCGTTGCGCCATTCCGCGGCGGCGACGGGATCGAAGCGATGGTTCTCGACCGCCTCGACCAGGTCCTCGTCCATGTCGACGCACTCGCCGGTGACGCCGAAGGTCCCGTCGCGCACGTGACGCCCGGCCCGGCCGGCGATCTGAGCGATTTCATGGGCATGCAGCCATCTCGTGCGCTTGCTGTCGAACTTGCGGAGCCCTGCGAAGGCCACGTGGTCGACATCCATATTCAGGCCCATGCCGATGGCGTCGGTGGCCACCAGGAAGTCGACTTCGCCGGACTGGTACAGCGCCACCTGGGCGTTGCGGGTGCGCGGCGACAGGCTGCCCATGACCACCGCCGCCCCGCCGCGCTGGCGACGGATCAGCTCGGCGATCGCGTACACCTGCTCGGCCGAGAAGGCGACGATCGCGCTACGCCTCGGCAGACGGGTCAGCTTCTTGGAGCCGGCGTAGCTGAGGGTCGAGAACCGCTCGCGCGCCAC
>JANNVY010000501.1:0-1759 GCA_031408375.1 Pseudomonadota bacterium
TGGCCAAGGCCCGCGACCGCGGCCACGTGCTGGTCGGCCTCGCCATCGCGGTCGCCAATATCGACGAATTCATCGCTACCATCCGCTCGTCGGCCGATCCGGCCGATGCGCGCGAACGGCTTCAGACAAAGGAATGGCCCGCCGGCGACATGATCTCGCTGGTCCAGCTGATCGCCGACCCGCGCTCCATCGTGCTGGACGGCGACAAGCTGCGCCTGACCGACGAACAGGCCCGCGCCATCCTGGCGCTGACCCTGTCGCGCCTCACCGGCCTGGGCCGCGACGAGATCTTCGCCGAAGCGCGCGAACTGTCGGGCTCGATCGCCGAATTCCTCAAGCTGCTGGGCTCCCAGGAGCTGATCACCGCCGTGATCCGCCAGGAGCTGGTGGACGTGCGCACCGCCTTCGCCGTGCCGCGCCGCAGCCAGTTCATCGAGGGCGACTACGAGCTGGAAGACGAGGACCTGATCCCGCGCGAGGACATGGTCGTCACCGTCACCCACTCGGGTTACGTCAAGCGCACGCCGCTGGCGTCCTACCGGTCGCAGCATCGCGGCGGCAAGGGCCGCTCGGGCATGGCCATGAAGGACGAGGACGCCGGGGTCGGGGTCTTCGCCGCCTCGACCCACGCGCCGGTGCTGTTCTTCGCGTCGAACGGCAAGGCCTACAAGATGAAGGTCTGGCGCCTGCCGATCGGCGGCCCGACCTCCAAGGGCAAGGCCTTCGTCAACCTGCTGCCCATCGAGCCGGGCGAGACGATCATGAACGTTCTTCCGTTGCCGGAAGACGAGGCGACCTGGGAAAAGCTGGACATCATGTTCGCGACCCGCTCGGGCGACGTGCGGCGCAACAAGCTGTCGGACTTCGCCAATGTGAACCGGGCCGGCAAGATCGCCATGAAGCTGGACGAGACCGACTCCATGGTCGGCGTCGCTCTGTGTACGGAGGATGACGACATCCTGCTGACCACGGCCGACGCGCGCTGTATCCGCTTCAAGGCCGACGATGTGCGCGTCTTCAAGGGTCGCGATTCCACCGGCGTGCGCGGCATCCGGCTGAAGGGCGACGACGTGGTCATCTCCATGGCGGTCCTGCGCCGCGTGGACGCCACCCCGGGCGAGCGCCAGGCCTATATCAAGCACGCCACCGCGCTGCGCCGCGTGACCGGCGAGGCCGACGACGATGCGGGCGTGGCGGTGCCTGAAGAATCTGGGATCGAGGAAGAGGCCGAAGAGGGCGCCGAAGACGCCGCCCTGACGCCCGAGCGCATCATCGAGCTGGGGGCGGCCGAACAGTTCATCCTGACCGTGGCCGACAACGGCCTGGGCAAGCGGACCTCCAGCTACGACTACCGGCGCACCGGCCGCGGCGGCCAGGGCCTGATGGCCCACGACCTGTCGCGCCGCGGCGGCAAGCTGGTGGCCTCCTTCCCGATCGAGGCGGGCGACGGCATCCTGTTGATGACCGACGGCGGCCAGCTGATCCGCACCAACGTCGCCCAGGTCCGCATCGCCGGCCGCAACACCCAGGGCGTGATGATCTTCCGCACCGGCGAGGGCGAAAAGGTCGTGTCGGTTGAACGGCTTGCCGAGTCCGAGGGCGACGAGGATCTCGACATCGACGGCGAGGAAGAGATCGACGGTGAAGCGAGTGGCGACACTGGCGACGCCAGCGAGACGGACGGCGAAACCGGGGGCGACGGCGAGGCCTAGGGCCGGCCGGCAGGGGGACAAGATGCGCATCGGGCTCTACCCGGGAA
>JANNVY010000502.1:0-2552 GCA_031408375.1 Pseudomonadota bacterium
CGGCAAGCCGCTTGAGCGCCTGACGCTGGCCGAGGCGGCCTATCTGGCGGCCCTGCCCAAGGGTCCCAACAACTATCACCCGGCCAAGAACAAGGCCCGCGCCATCGAGCGTCGCAACTGGATCCTGGGCCAGATGGCCGAGGCAGGCTCCATCACCCGCGCCCAGGCCGAGGCGGCGATGAAGGAAGACCTTGTCGTCCAGCAGGCGCCCCAGCGCTCAAGCTATCGCGATGCCGACTTCTTCGTCGAGGAAGTCCGGCGCCGCGCCATCGGCCTGTTCGGTCGCAAGAAGCTGACCGAGGGCGGCTATTACCTGCGGACCACGCTGGATTCCCGCATGCAGACCGCCGCCCGCATCGCCCTGATGCAGGGGCTGGAGAACTACGACCGCCGTCACGGCTGGCGCGGGGCGTGGGGCAATGTCGTGATCCAGCCGGGCTGGGAAAAGGAAGCCGCGCGCAAGTCCAAGCCGGCCGAACGCCGCGAGTGGCGCGCCGCGGTGATCGATGCGCCGGGCGGCGCGATCCGCCTGGCCGACGGCGGCACGGGGCGGCTCGAAGGCGCTGACGTGTCCTGGGCCAACGCCGGCGCGGGCCTCAAGCGCGGCGACCTGGTGTTCGTCGAGCCGACCGGCAACGGGACCTTCCGCCTGCGCCAGATCCCCATCGTCAACGGCGCGCTGGTGGCCATCGAACCCCAGTCGGGCCGGGTCCAGGCCATGGTCGGCGGCTATTCCTTCTCGCTCTCCAGCTTCAACCGCGCAACCCAAGCGAACCGCCAGCCCGGTTCGGCCTTCAAGCCCTTCGTCTACGCCACGGCCCTGGAAGGCGATTTCACGCCCGCCAGCATCATCAATGACGCCCCGATCTCGATCGGCGGCTACCGGCCGGAAAACTACAGCCACCGCTTCTATGGTCCGTCGCGCATCCGCACCGGGCTTGAGCTGTCCCGTAACGTCATGACCGTGCGTCTGGCCCAGCAAGTGGGCATGAACCGGATCGTCGAGAACGCCATCCGCTACGGAATCGTCAAGCGCATGGAGCCGGTGCTGGCCATGGCGCTTGGGGCGGGCGAGACCACGCCCTACAAGCTGACCGCCGCCTATTCGATGTTCCCGAACGGGGGGCGCCGCATCAACCCGCACCTGATCGAGCTGGTCCAGGATCGCGCCGGCGAAGTCGTCTATCGCGCCGACACCCGCCGTTGCCTGACCTGTGGCCGCGGCTTTGGCGGAGCGGAATCGCCGCGCCTGCGTCCTGAAGGCGAACAGGTCATGGATCCTGTTGTCGCCTACGAGATCACCTCCATGCTGGAGGGCGTGGTCCAACGGGGCACCGGGACGGCCGCGCGCGTGCTGGGCCGTCCGGTGGCCGGCAAGACCGGCACCACCAACGACTACCGCTCGGCCTGGTTCGTCGGCTTCACGCCTGACCTGGTGGTCGGAGTCTTCGTCGGCTTCGACGATAACCGCTCACTTGGCGCCGGCGAGGCCGGGGCGGTGACCGCGGTGCCGATCTTCGTCAGCTTCATGCAGGAAGCCCTGCGCCCCATCCCCGCGCGGCCCTTCCGCAAGCCCAAGCAGGCCAAATACGTGATGGTCGGCGGCATCGAGGAGGCTTTCCGGCCTGGCACTGAGCCGAGGGGCGCGATCGGCGGCCCGTCGCGCGCACCGTCTGACGGCACGGGCGGCCCGGCGCCGGCGGGACCGCGACCCTACAACGAGGTCTGGCGCGACGGACGGGAATCGGGGGCCAGCAATGCCTCTGACGCCGCCCGCCCGAACTGACAACACAGCATTTAGCGTTGCGAAGGACGCGCCCGCGCCCTATCTCGCCGCGTTCGGATTTGGAGATCGATCATGAGACCGGATGTCGAGGCCCTGGCGGCCGACATCGAGCAGTCCGTCGGACTGCTCAGGAGGCGTCTTTGACTGGGAACCTGCGCTTCGAAAACTCGATGAGCTGAACGCCCGCGTCGAGGACCCGACGCTGTGGGACGACCCGGCGAAGGCCCAGGCCCTGACCCGCGAACGTTCGCGCCTGGCTGACCAGGTCGCGGCTGTCCAGTCGATCGAGCGGGAGGCCGCCGACGCGGTTGAATACGCCGAACTGGCGGACATGGAAGGCGACGAGGCGACGCTCAACGAGGCGCGCGCCACCCTCAAGGGCCTCAAGGACCGCGCTGCCCGCGCCGAGCTGGAGGCGCTGCTTTCGGGCGAGGCCGACGGCAATGACGCCTTTGTCGAGGTCAATTCCGGCGCCGGCGGCACGGAGTCCTGCGACTGGGCCGGGATGCTGCTGCGCATGTACAGCCGCTGGGCCAGGGCGCACGGCTATGAGGTCGAGCTGGAGGCCGAGGAATCCGGCGACCAGGCCGGCATCAAGTCGGCCACCATCCTGATCACCGGGCCCAACGCCTATGGCTGGCTGAAGTCGGAATCGGGCGTGCACCGGCTGGTGCGGATCAGCCCCTACGATGCAGCCGCCAAGAGACACACCTCCTTCGCCTCGATCGGGGTTTCGCCGGTGGTGGATGATGCCATCGAGATCGAC
>JANNVY010000503.1:0-9054 GCA_031408375.1 Pseudomonadota bacterium
AATCTCAACAACTTGCGCCGATGAAACCAGCCGATCCCGGACACAGGCGTCCCCCACTTTCCATCCTGTGAGATACTCCAGTCATCCATCCCGCATGGAGGGCGGCCGTACACCGTTCAACGGCGCGGGATGGATGCAGGCGAGCGTGAAGAGCCCGGTCGAATTATGCTGATAGACCGGGAGTTCATGAGAAGCCGGGGACAGATGGCATTCAGCGTCCCCGGCTGACGTCCTCATGTCGCGGGGGACCATGGCTGAACATCCATGGCCCGCACGCCGGCGGCTTCTGCCACGTGGGCCAGGACGGGTGAAAGACCCCGCTGCACGCCCGGGCCGCTGCATCGATGCCTGCCGGGGACGCGGGATCCGCGAACCTTCTTTCCTACCGGTAGCTCTGGAAACAGAGACGCCAAACCACGCGGGGCATCCCGCGTCCCCGGGCCCTCCACTGAATTGGAGACCCAAGAAGGCAGCATCACAGGCGGTGACACCGGCCTGAGTGCGAACACGTGCCCAACTCTCAATTGTCATTCCGGCCGAAGCCCGACCTGCCTCCCGAAGCCAAAGGCGTAGGGAGGAGGGCGCAGAGCCGGAACCCAGGAGCGACACGCACCGGCGCTCGCCGCCCCTGGGTTCCGGCTCGCGCTGACGCGCGTCCGGAATGACAGCGTTTGAGACAGTCCGGCGCCGCGAACATTCGGTGGGCAGCTTCGAGCGGCTAGCCATGGTCTTCGCCGGGTCCATTGGCGTGGCCTCCATCGGCGCGGGGCTGACCGGCGTAGCCCCGTTCGGGCCGAACGGACCGCCGGCGGGCGGGTTCTCGGTGATCTTCCACATCTTCGGCGGCATCAGCCTGTTGGCCGCGGCGCTCGACTTGTGGACCCTCAACCGGGGCGGCGTCGCCGGCGCCGATCGCATCTCGCGCCACCTGTGGCGCATGTGCCTCGCGCTATTCGTAGCGTCAGGGTCTTTCTTCCTCGGCCAGCAGGACGAGTTCCCGGCGGCCCTGCGTGGCCCCTACCTGTTCATTCCGGCCCTGGCTCCGCTCGCAGCCCTTTTCTTCTGGCTGATCCGCGTCCGCATCGGAAAGCGGTTCCGCCCAGTCGCGGCCGCCCGCTAGGCGCGCCGAACCACACCTCCAACGAGACAAACAAAAGGAGACGTCTCATGCGCAAGATGATGATGGGAATGGCCGTGATCGCCGCCGTGGCGATCGCACAGCCGGCCGCCGCCGACACCGTGTCGGACTGGTGGGAGTTCGCCAACCGCGCCACCCCGTCGCAAGGCGCCCGGGGCGGGCTGGAAGGCGAGCGGGCCCTCACCCGCGTCGCCCTGGCCATGTTCGAGGCGCTGAACGCCATCGACCGACGCTACGAGAGCTATCTGGGCCTCCCCGCGGGCGACCCCAATGCGTCCCAGGACGCTGCCACGGCCAGCGCGGTCTACGCGGTCCTGCTGCATCATTTTCCGGCCAAGAAGGCGGAACTCGACGAGAGCTACGCTATCGCCATGGGCGCCGTCAGCGACAGCCGGGCGCGCGAAGCCGGTCGACTGATCGGGGCGCAAGCCGCGG
Organism: Pseudomonadota bacterium; assembly: GCA_031408375.1. GTDB lineage: Bacteria > Pseudomonadota > Alphaproteobacteria > Caulobacterales > Caulobacteraceae > JAEZEZ01. The sequence goes on from JANNVY010000503.1 coordinate 1,574, forward strand.
CCGCCGTCCTGGCCAGGCCGCTTCTCGATACGACGGTCGCCGCTCCGCCTTATCGCCCCCTCACGGCGCCGGGCCAGTGGGTTCCGACCGCCCAGCCGTCGATCGACTCGTCGTGGGCTACCCTGCGGCCGTGGGCGGCCGGCAACACCGCCGAGGCCCTGCGGCCGCCGCCGCCGCCGGCCCTCAACAGCGCGCGCTGGGCGAAGGACTACGAAGAAGTCCGCCGCCTCGGCGGCAGGACGAGCACGGAGCGGACCGCCGAGCAGACCCTGACCGCACGCCTCCGCCAGGGGCCCGACCTGGCGCCGTCGCTGCGGCTGATCGCCGACCTGCCGGGACGTCGGCCGGTGCAGAACGCGCGCATGTTCGCCCTGCTGCAGATGGCGTTCGACGATTCCGTAGCGGCCATGGGCGTGGCCAAAGTTCACTACGACTTCTGGCGGCCGATCACGGCCATCCGCAACGGCGACCAGGACGGTAACGACGCCACCCGGCCCGACGCCGCCTGGGTCCCGCTGCTGGGTACGCCGAACTTCGCCGAATACCCCTGCGGCCACTGCACCGTCGCTGCGTCCCAGGCTGAAGTCCTGAAGGCCGAATCCGGTGCCCGCCCGGCATTCGGTGTTCGCAGCATCTCGCAAACCAGCCCTGACGCCGTCGTCCAGGTCGTGGCAAGCTGGGACCAGTGGGCCCAGGAGGTCTCCGATGGCCGGATGTACGGCGGGGTGCACTACCGCTTCTCCAATGAGGCCGGCGAGCAGATCGGCAGGCGCGCGGCGTTGAACGTCATGGGAACGCTGTTGCGGCCGCTGCCGGCGCCGCCGGCGCGCTAGACTTCCGCGCAACGAGCCCGGCGCGCAACCGTCCTTCCCGCTGAACCTCGGGATGGCCGCGTCGGGACCGAAGGCGGGACGGGAGCCGGGTCAGGCGGCGCTTCGGCGCCTCTGGTCCGGCTTCTTGGCTAGTGGACCGGCGACCACGGGGCGGTTTCAAGGGCGCCCAGCACCTCGGCGGTCGAGCGCACCAGGCCCATGCGCGGGAAGACGTTCTCGACCGGGAAGCGGTGCATTTCGGGCGTACGGCTGGCCATGGCGTCCTCGGCGAAGACCAAGCTGTAGTTCAGCTCCCACAGCTCTCGCGCTGTCGACTCGACCCCGAAGTTGGTCGAGATGCCGCCCATGATGACGGTCTTGATGCCGCGCCGGCGCAGCTGCAGCTCCAGGTCGGTGCCGTAGACGGCCCCCCACTGGTGCTTGGTCACGTGGTGATCCGCCGGGTCGATGGTCAGGGTCGGATCGAATGCCATCCACTCGGGCGGCAGGCCGCCTTCAGGTCGGGCAGCGGGCTGGTCGGCCAACTGGATCAGCGCGTCGGAGAAGTCAGGCGCGAACCCGACCCGCACCCAAACGACGTAGCCGCCGGCCAGGCGCAGGGCGTCGGCGATGGCCTGGCAGTTCTTCACCGCCGGAGGACCGTGGGGCCCGCTCATGGCCACGATGGCGGTCTGCAGGTCGATGATCACGGCGGCCGTGGTCCGAGGCTCCAGCGTCAGCATCAGAAGAATTCCTCCTCCAGCATCGACAGGCGCTCGGCCTGGTCCTCGGCGATCAGCGCGTTCAGCAACGGATCGATGTCGCCTTCCAGGATCGCCGGCAGGCTGTGCAGGGTCAGGCCGATGCGATGGTCGGTCACCCGGCCTTGCGGGAAGTTGTAGGTGCGGATGCGCTCGGAGCGGTCGCCCGAGCCGACCTGGCTCTTGCGGGCGGCGGCGTAGGCTTCGTCCTTCTCGCGGCGCTGCATGTCGTAGAGGCGCGCCTTGAGGTTCTTCATCGCCTTGTCGCGGTTCACGTGCTGCGACTTCTCCGACGAGGTCGCCACCGTGCCGGTCGGCAGGTGGGTGATGCGCACGGCGGAGTCGGTCTTGTTGACGTGCTGACCGCCCGAGCCGGAGGCGCGGAAGGTGTCGATGCGGATATCTTCGGGCCGGATGTCGATCTCGACGTTCTCGACCTCGGGGAGGACCGCGACTGTCGCGGCGGAGGTATGGATGCGTCCGCCTGCTTCGGTGGCGGGGACGCGCTGGACCCGGTGAACGCCGCTCTCGAACTTCAGCCGCCCGAAGACCCCGTCGCCGGTGACCGAGGCCACGATTTCCTTGTAGCCGCCTGCCTCTCCTTCGGAAATGGAATCGACCTCGACTTTCCATCCGCGGCCGGTGGCGTAGCGCTGGTACATGCGGAAGAGGTCCCCGGCGAACAGCGCCGCCTCGTCCCCGCCGGTGCCGGCGCGCACTTCCAGGATGGCCGAGGCATGCTCGTCTGCGTCCTTGGGCGCCAGAAGCAGCGCGACCTCGCGCTCCAGTTCGGGCAGGCGATCCTTCAGCGCTTCCAGCTCGTCGCGGGCCAGGGCGGCCATCTCGGCGTCGCCGGCCGTGGACATTTCCACAAGCTCGGCCTGCTCATCGCGCAACCGGGCCAGCGCCGCGACCGCGTCGGCGACCGGCTTCAGCTCCGAGTGCTCCTTGGCCAGGCGCACGATTTCGGGCCCCTCCGAGGCGGACCCCATGCGGGATTCCACCTCGTGGAAACGGTCGAGAACCTGGTCGAGACGGGCCTGGGGCAGTCGCAAGGCGGGTAAACTCCTGAAACACGGTCCCCGGCTCTAGGGGCAAACCGCGAAATATTCCACCGCCCGGCGCCGAATGTTTCGTCCGCGTCCGGCGCCGTGCTAACCGCGAGGCCATGCTCTCGCAGAAGACCAAGTACGCCCTGCGCGCCCTCGCCTACTTGGCGTCGCTGACGTCGCCCTCGTCCGCCTCGATCGCCGAGGTGGCCGTGGGGGCCAAGGCGCCGCGCAAGTTCCTTGAGGCCATTCTCTTGGAACTGAAGCTCGCCGGATTCGTTGAAAGCCGTCGTGGTCGCTTTGGCGGCTATGCGCTGGCAAGACCGCCGGCGGCCATCAGTTTCGCCGCGGTGATCCGAGCCGTCGAGGGCCCGCTGGCTTTGGCGCCGTGCGCGTCGGTCACGGCTTACAAGCAATGCGCTGACTGTTTTGAGGTTGAATCGTGTCCGATCCGGCCTGCACTTATTGCCAGCCGTGACGCAATCGCTGCAGTGCTGGAAGGCTGGACCATCGAACGGGCAGCCTCGGAAAGAGTTGAACCCCTATTGACTGAATAGAGATTAAAGGGGAGCTTCGTGCGACTGGGGATGGGCAGATGAACGAAGACTTCCTGCTGTTCGCGCTGATCGGGTTTGCCGCGCAGCTCGTCGACGGGGCCTTGGGCATGGCCTACGGCGTGGTCGCTTCAACCATGCTTTTGTCGGTTGGAGCACCCCCCGCGACCGCTTCCGCAGCGGTGCATGCCGCCAAGGTGTTCACCTGCGCGGCGTCGGCCGGATCGCATATCCTGCATCGCAACGTGAATTGGCCTCTGTTCGCTCTCCTGAGCCTGGGCGGTGTGATCGGCGGCGCGGGCGGGGCCTTTTTCGTCACCTCGATCGATGGCGCCCTGCTGGCGCCCTACATCATGATTTACTTGGCCTTGATGGGCCTGATCATCCTGTGGCGGGCATTCAAGGGAATCCAGGCGCGCAAGCCGTCGTGGAAGGTGCCGTTTCCGATCGGCCTTGTGGGCGGCTTCGTCGACGCCGTTGGTGGTGGCGGCTGGGGCCCGACGGTTACCAGCACGCTGGTTGGGTCAGGCACCTCGACGCGCGAAGCCGTCGGTACGGTGAATTCAGCGGAATTCGTAGTGGCCGTGGCCATTTCCGCCGCCTTCGTCTGGGCGATCATGACGGGACACTGGAGCGAACTGGGTGGGCTCAAGGACTATGGCTGGTCGGTGGCGGGGCTGATTGTCGGTGGCGTGATCGCGGCGCCAATGGCGGCCTGGATCACCCGGATCCTCCCGGTCCGCCTTCTGACCTGGATCGTTGGCCTGCTGATCATCGCGCTCGCGGGGTACCAGGCAGCCCGGCTGTTCAAGCTCATCTAGGTGCGGTCTCGCGGAAGCTGGGACGCTGCTCCAGCGCCTCGCTGAGCGCCACCAGCCTGGGCCGCCCCGCCTGCCAGTCGAAGTCGGGGTGGCGGAAGCCGATCCAGGTCACCGCGCAGCCGGTGGCTATGACGCCGAGATCCAGCGGATCGGCGGGCGGGTTCCAGGCCTCCAGCGCGTCCAGCGCCCGGCCCATGCCGTCCTTCCAGCGCGCGATCCAGGATGGCGAGCGCTCGCTCTCGGGGCGGCGGTTCTCCAGCACCAGCTTGACGCCCATCTCCAGCGCCGAGTCCGCCAGGGTCTCCAGCCGGCGCACGCGCCATTGGTCGTCACCCGCCGGGATCAGCCGGGGCCCCGATCCGATGCTGTCCAGCCAGGCGCAGATCAGCGGGCTATCGGTCAGGGCCACGCCGTCGTCGGTCACCAGGGCGGGCGCCTGGGCGATGGGGTTGGCGGCGACCAGGTCGGGATCGTTGGCGTAGGGGTCGGCGGTGATCTCCTCGACGCGGCCCGCCAGGCCCTTCTCGCGGATCACCACGCGGCACTTGCGCACGAACGGCGACGGAACGGTCATGTAGAGGCGCATGGCGATAGCTCCGGAATCGGGAACCCGTTCCTAGCTCAGCCCTGATCGGTCTGCGAGGGGTCCGGCTCGGGCGGGGTCGCGGGCGCCGCTTCGGGGGCCGGTTCCGACGCCGGGACGGCGGGCGGGTCGATCTGTGGGATCACAGCCGGCCGGATGGCCGGCACCTGGGCCGGAGCGGCTGGCGGCGGGGTCGTTGCGACCGCGCCCTCCGCCTGAGCCGCGGGGGCGGCCGATGTGGCCGGATAGCCGGGGGTCAGCACCAAGCCGCTCCCGTAGGGCGGATGCAGAACCCCATCGCGCGCCCAGTCGACGGCGGCGCGGAAATAGCCGTCGGCGTATCGGGTCTCCAGCCGTTCGCCCTTCTCGGTGGTCTCGTATTCCTTGATCCCGTGGTCGGTGGCCGGGAACTGCAGGACCGTGATCGCGCGCCCCTCGGCGGCCAGGGCCAGCAGGCGCGCGCGCGTGACGGCCGGCGGGGCAGAGGTGTCGTCGGCGGCCAGAATCCACAACACCGGCACGTTCAGCCTGCGCAGGGTGGCCAGGGAATCGTAGTTCCAGCTGGTGCCCACGTCGCGCATGGGACCGACGATGCGTAGCGCGAAGCTGGGGTATTTGAGCAGCTCGCCGGTAAACTCGCCCTTCACAGCCTTGAACCACGGCTCCTTGCCGTACTTCTTCTTCACTGCGTCCAGCTTGTCGTAGCCGCTCTCGAACCGGCTCACGACCACCGCCTCGGTGGCGGCGATGACCTCCAGCGCCTTGGCGCGGATAGCCGGATCGGTGAACCCCGCGGCTTCCAGATCCTGCAGGGCCTCGTCGCGGTTCTCCGACAGCGGCGAGTCCGCCAGGCCGAAGTCGACAATGACGAAATCGACCTGGGTCTTGGTGGCGGCCAACGGCGCGACCCAGCCGCCCTGGCTGGCGCCCTCGAGACCCACACGGCCCGTGCGGGCGCCGGCGAGCTGGCGGGCGGCGCGCACGGCGTTGGCGGCGTCCTGCGCGAGGACCTCGAAGTCTTGCGTATATTCGCCGCTGGAGCGGCCCGTGCCGCGCTTGTCGTAGACGAAGACGCCCACGCCCGAGGCCGGCAGCAGTCGCTGGCGGAAATTGAAGATGCTGGCGGCGTCGCGTTCGGAGCCGTGGACCGCGACCACGATCGGCACGGGATTTTCACCTTCCGGCAGGACCAGGCGGCCGAACAGCTCCTGGTCGCCGCTGCGGAAGCTGACCTCGCGGATGACGAAGTTGATCTTGTGGCCATCGACCGGCTCGCCATCGCCGACCGCAAAGGTCAGGCGCCCGTCGGCGCAGCCGCCGAAGCTGACCGTCTTGCCGTCCTCCTTGCCGGTCCACCCCTTCGTCGAGCGCCAGTTGTTGGACGCCGCCAGCAGGCCCGACTGGCCGTCATCCAGCCGCCAGCGCAGGTCCGCGCCTTCCGCTGGCGCGATGTCGATCACCCGGCCGTCCGCCAGCCGGTAGGCGCCGGTGTGACAGGTCTGCTCCGCACTGAGTTTTGGCAGCCGGGGTTCGCCGCAGGCGGCGAGCAGCAGGAGGCAGGACAGGAGGAGTGAGGAAACGACGCCAGACTTCATGGGAAATACTGATGACAGGTCGATGCGCGCCCGCAAGCAGGTTCGCGTAAGGCGAGCGGTGGGTGGGCTCTTCGGCCGCAGGGCGGGGTGAGGAAGGTAAGAAGATTCAACCACGAAAAACACGAAAAACACGAAGGTTGTCCTGCGGCCTCAGCGCCTGAATTTCGTCAAGGCGCGCTTGCGCGCGAGAAGGCGGTATCAGACTCCGCCCTATCCGGATGACGTTCGTGCTTTTCGTGTTTTTCGTGGTTCAAGTCCTTGACCACGCCGGCTGCCAGACACCCCTGCGGGAAGCCTATTCCGCCGCCGAGACCAGCAAGGCTTTCTCAGCCTCGATTTCGGCGGCGCGGGCTTCGACCAGGCCGACGATGTGTTCGATCATCTTGTCGTTATCGAGCTTATGGTCCGGCTTGCCGGCCCGGTAGACCATGCCCGCGCCCTTGCCACCGCCGGTGAAGCCGACGTCGGTGTAGAGCGCCTCACCGGGACCATTGACCACGCAGCCGATGATCGACAGGGACATCGGCGTGGTCACGTGCGCCAGCCGTTCTTCCAGGATGCCCACCGTCTCGATGACGTTGAAGCCCTGACGGGCGCAGGACGGGCAGGCGATGATGTTGACACCCCGGTGGCGCAGGTTCAGCGACTTGAGGATGTCGAACCCGGCCTTGATCTCCTCGACCGGGTCGGCCGAGAGCGAGACGCGGATGGTGTCGCCGATCCCGGCCCACAGAAGATTGCCCATGCCGATGGCCGACTTGATGGTGCCCGGCCGGGTCGGGCCGGCTTCGGTGACGCCCAGATGCAGGGGGCAGTCGATGGCCTCCGACAAGAGCTGGTAGGCTGCGACGGTCAGGAAGACGTCGGACGCCTTCACGCTGATCTTGAACTCGTGGAAGTCGTGATCCTGCAGGATGCGGGCGTGGTTCAGCGCGCTTTCGACCATCGCCTCCGGACAGGGCTCGCCGTACTTCTCGAGCAGGTCACGTTCCAGCGATCCGGCGTTGACCCCAATGCGCATGGAGCAGCCGTTGTCGCGCGCGGCGTTGATGACTTCGCGAACGCGGTCTGGCGAACCGATGTTGCCCGGGTTGATGCGCAAGCAGGCGGCGCCGGCCAGCGCGGCATAGACGCCGCGCGTATAGTGGGAGTGGTTGTCGGCCACGATCGGCACGCGGCTCTCGCGCACGATGGCCTTGAGCGCGGCGGTCGACGCCTCGTCGGGGCAGGATACGCGGACGATGTCAGCGCCGGCTTCTTCCAGCTGGCGGATCTGGTCGATGGTCGCCGCCGCGTCGGAGGTGGG
>JANNVY010000504.1:0-4921 GCA_031408375.1 Pseudomonadota bacterium
CGAGAGAACAGGGTCAATTCCTGCGAACCCAGCGACCGTCGCCGCCCATTTTCGCGGCGGTTCCTGGGCGTTGCTGCGGCCCTTCCGCCCTATGCCTCCAACGGCCTTGACCCGGCCTTCCGGCCTTGCGATCAGCAAGCCTCTCCCCGAGCACAAGGCGTGACGAATGGGTTTCCTGGCGCAGATCAAGCGCGAAGTTCGGTTTCTTGGCGCGCTCAATAATCTTTTGGGCGGGATCAAGGGGATTTCGCCGGACGGCCCCGACCTGATCTGCGACGACTTTGAACGCGCCGTCGATCGCTGGCCCGACAATGTCGCCATGATCTGCGACGGTCGTCAGTTGACCTATCGTGAGATGGATGCGCTGGCCAACCGCTACGCCCACTGGGCCAAGGGCCGGCGGATCCGTCGCGGCGACACAGTCGCATTGCTGCTGCCCAATCGGCTTGAGTACGTCGCCATCTGGATGGGCCTGGCCAAGGTCGGGGTCAGCACCGCGCTGATCAACAACAATCTCACCGGCAAGAGCCTGGCCCACTGTCTGACCCTGGCCGGTGCGGACCACGTCATCGCCGACGGCGATACCTGGAGGGCCTTCGAGGAGGTCCGTGGACTTGTCGGTCGCACCTCGATGCTTTGGGTCCTGGGTATGTCCGACGGCGACGAGACCAGCGTGCGCCGCGGCCTCGACAGCGCGGTCAAGGGCGCCAGCACGGTTCGTCCGGACCGGTCGCTTCGTGAGGACATCAAGGCCAGCGCGGTCGCGCTCTACATCTACACCTCGGGCACCACCGGATTGCCCAAGGCCGCCCGCATCACCCATGCCAAGGCGCAGCTTTACATGCGCGCCTTTGCCACCATGACCCGGGCCAAGCCGACCGACCGGGTCTACTGTTGCCTGCCGCTCTACCATTCCACCGGCGGCCTGTGCGGCGTGGGTTCGGCTCTGCTGGCTGGCGGCGCTCTCGTGGTCCGCAAGCGTTTTTCGGCCAGCGTCTTCTGGGACGACGTGGTCAAGAACAATTGCACCATCTTCGTCTACATCGGCGAACTGTGCCGCTATCTCGTCAATTCGCCCGAGAACCCGCTTGAGAGTGAGCACAAACTGAGGCTGGCCTTCGGCAACGGTCTGCGGCCCGAGATCTGGCCGGAGCTCCAGAAGCGCTTCCGCATCCCTGACATCCTCGAGTTCTACGGCTCGACCGAAGGCAACGTCAGCCTGTTCAATTTCGACAGCAAGCCGGGCGCGGTCGGCCGCCTCCCACGGTACCTGCGCGGCCAGTTCAACATCCGGCTGGTGAAGTTCGACCTCGAGATCAGCGAACCCGTCCGGGGCCCGGGGGGCCTCTGTGTCGAGGCCAAGCCTGGCGAGATCGGCGAAGCGATCGGCGAAATCGGCCACGACCCCCGGCACGCCTTCGCCGGCTACGCCGACAAGGCGGCGTCCGAGAAGAAGATCCTGCGCGACGTGTTCAAGGTCGGGGACGCCTATTTCCGGACCGGCGACCTGATGCGCCAGGACGAAGGCGGCTACCTCTATTTCGTCGATCGGGTGGGCGACACCTACCGCTGGAAGGCGGAGAACATCTCAACCACGGAAGTGGCCGAACGCCTCGCAGGGCTGCCCGGCGTTGAAGAGGTGAACGTCTATGGCGTTGCAGTGCCCGGCGCCGAAGGCAAGGCGGGCATGGCGGCCATCGTCGCGGGCGAGGGCTTCGACATCGAGGCGCTGAAGGCCCATGTCGATCACGAACTGCCCAGCTACGCCCAGCCGGTGTTCGTGCGGCTGCAACGCGGCATCGAGACCACGGGCACCTTCAAATACACCAAGACGGCGCTGGTCGCCGAAGGCTACGCCCCGCCCGAATCCAAGGATCGCATCTATTACCGCCACCCCGAAAAGGGCTATGTCCGCCTGGACAAGCGAGCCCTGACCAAGCTTCAGGCGGGCGAGCTCAAGCTTTAAGTCGCGACCGCTCCCTGACGGTTCGCGACGGGAACGGGCGACATGCGCGAACAGCTGAAATTCTACATCGGCGGCCAGTGGGTCGACCCGATTGACCCGCACGCCATCGGGGTTGTGAACCCGGCGACGGAAGAGATCTGCGGCCATGTCAGCCTGGGCTCCGCAGCGGATGTCGACCGCGCCGTCCGGTCGGCGAGGGCCGCCTTCGAGACCTATGGCGTGACCTCGCGCGAAGAACGGATGGCGATGTTCGAGCGGATCATCGCCGAGTACCAGAAACGCGCCGCCGATCTGGCCCTGGCGATCACCGAAGAGATGGGGTCCCCCGCCGCCCTTTCGGAAAGGGCCCAGGTTCCGACCGGCTTTATGCACCTGTTCACCGCGCTGGAAGTCCTCAAGACCTATTCGTTCGAGAAGACCCATGGCTCCACCCTGCTGGTGAAAGAGCCGATCGGCGTTTGCGGTTTCATCACGCCCTGGAACTGGCCGATGAACCAGGTCGTCGCCAAGGTCGCTCCGGCGCTGGCCACCGGCTGCACGGTCGTGATCAAGCCTTCGGAGAACTCGCCCTTTTCGGCCGCGATCTTCGCAGAAATCCTCGACGCGGCCGGCGTGCCCGCGGGCGTGTTCAACCTGGTCCAGGGCGATGGCGCCACGACCGGCGCGGCCATCGCATCGCACCCGGACGTGGACATGGTTTCCTTCACGGGTTCGACGCGGGCGGGGGTCGAAGTGGCGCGGGCTGCGGCTCCCACGGTCAAGCGCGTGCATCAGGAACTGGGCGGCAAGTCGCCCAGCATCGTGCTGGATGATGCCGACATCGCACGGTCCGTCACCGCCTGCGTCCGGGGCCTGATGTCGAACTCAGGCCAGTCCTGCAACGCGCCCTCGCGGCTGCTGGTCCCCCGCGACCGCCTCGCCGAGGCGGTGGAGGCCGCAAAGCTCGCGGCGGAAAAGACGACGGTCGGCGACCCCAACAGCGGCGCCCACATCGGCCCGGTGGTCTCGAAGGCCCAATGGACCCGGATCCAGGACCTGATCCGTAGCGGCGTCCAGGACGGCGCTACCCTGGTCACCGGCGGGCCTGGCCTGCCAGAGGGGCTGGAGCGCGGCTGGTACGTGCGTCCGACCATCTTCTCGGACGTGACCAACGACATGCGCATCGCGCGCGAGGAAATCTTCGGCCCGGTCCTTTGCATTCTGCCGTACGACACCGAGGACGATGCGATCGCCATCGCCAACGACACCCCCTATGGCCTGGCGGCCTATGTGCAGGGCACCGACCTTGATCGCGCCCGCCGCGTGGCTTCGAAGCTGCGCGCCGGCCAGGTGAACATCAACAACGCCTCGCCCGACCCCATGGCCCCGTTTGGCGGCTTCAAGCAGTCGGGGAACGGCCGCGAGTGGGGGGACGAGGCTTTCGGGGAGTTCCTCGAAAGCAAGGCGGTCCTCGGCGGAGCAGGCTAGGGCGGTTCAGCCCAGCCTTCGTGCGACCTCCTCGCCGATGGCGAGGGAGGCGGTGAGGCCGGGGCTCTCGATCCCGAACAGCGCCATTACGCCGGGCAGGCCGTGCTGTTCCTCGCCGGCGAGGTCGAAGTCCGGCTGGGGCTCGCCGGGGCCGTGCAACTTGGGCCGGATGCCGGCGTAATCGGGGGTCAGGGCGCCCTCGGGCAGGCCGGGCCAGAAGCGCCGGATATAGGCGTAGAAGTCGCGGGCCCGCTCGCTCCTGACTTCATAATCCTCGGCTTCCACATATTCGAGATCCGGGCCGAAGTGGGCCTGGCCGCCCATGTCGCGCTTGTAGTGCACGCCCAGCGCGCCAGGGATCGGCGGGGGATAGACGAGGTGGGCGAACGGCGGCCTGCCGTGCAGCAGGAAGTAACTGCCCTTGGCCATATGCAGTTCGGGGATGGCCGAGGCGGGAAAGCCCTCTACCCGCGCCGCGGTCTTCTGGGCGCCGAGGCCCGCGGCGAGCACCAGGCGCTGCGCCGTCACCGTCGCCGGGTCCGCGCCGCCGGTGCGCACGCTGACGCCGCCGCCGGGCAGGGGCGTGGCCGCCTCGAGCGGCGTTTCCAGCACCACGGCGCCGCCGGCGTTTTCGATCTCTCCCTGCAGGGCCACCATGTAGCCGTGGCTGTCGAAAATCCCGCTCTCGGCCGAGAGCAGGGCTTCGACCGCGTTCAGCTGTGGCTCAAGGGCGCGAGCCTGGGCGCCGGTCAGGCGACTGAGACCCTCCACCCCGTTGCGTTCGGCCTGGGCGATGATGGCGTCGAGGCGGGCGATCTCGTCCGGCTCGGTGGCCACCACCAGCTTGCCGCAGCGCTCAAAGCCGACACCGTGGCTTTCCAGAAAGGCGTAGAGCATCCGCCGGCCATCGACGCACAGTCGCGCCTTCAAGGAATCCGTCGGGTAGTAGAGGCCGGCGTGGATGACCTCGGAATTGCGCGAGGAGACGCCTTCGCCGATGCCGTCCTCGCGCTCGATCACCAGCACCGACTGGCCGCGTCGGCTGAGCGCGTAGCCGCAGGCCAGGCCAACGGCGCCGGCGCCCACCACGACCGCATCGAAATCGAATCCGCTCATGGGTCCGAGCCTAGCGCGCGCGGCAGGCGTTCGCCCAAAACAAAACCGGCCGGGGTTGCCCCCGGCCGGCTGTCAGCCCCCGTTGTGGGAGAGCTTAGTACTTGAGGCGGAGCGTCACACCGAGGGTGCGCGGCGCGCCGAGGAAGGCGTTGTAGGTGCCGGTGTCGAGCGCCGGGTTGTAGAAGGTGCCGTTCGGCTGGAGAGTCGACTGGGTGAAGGTGCCCTGCAGCGGCGCGTTGAACGCAACCTGCATGTACTCTTCGTCGAGCAGGTTATTGCCCCACAGTTCCAGGGTCCACGACTTGTCCGAAGCGCCGATGGCGACACGGCCGTTCATCACGAAGAACCCGTCCTGATTGCCGAGCGGCAGCG
>JANNVY010000505.1:0-5417 GCA_031408375.1 Pseudomonadota bacterium
CACGAAGATGCGCCGGAACCCGAACGGCTGGGCCCACAGCCGCACAGGCCCGCAGTCCAGCGCGTCGCCGAACATCTCGCGGGCGAGCGCGGTCTCGCCTTCGGTGAGGGGGCGGGTGGTCATGGGGTGATCATAGCGAAAAGGGCGGCCCCGTCTCCGGAGCCGCCCTCTCATTCAGTCGAAGCCGTGAGGCGTCGGATTACTCCGCCGGCTCGCGCTCGCGGCGCGGGCCGCGCGAACGGCCGCGGTCGCGGTCACGACCGCCGCGATCACCGCCTTCGCTGCCTTCACGGGGCGCACGATCTTCTTCCGGGCCTTCGCCGCGGGCGGCGCGCTCGGCGTTGATCTTGTCGGTCAGGTCCTCACCGGTTTCCTGGTCGACAACCTTCATCGACAGCTTGGTCTTGCCGCGATCGTCGAAGCCCAGGAACTTGACCTTCACGACATCGCCTTCCTTCACCACGTCGGTGGTTTGCGCCACCTTGTTGGGGGCCAGCTGGCTGATGTGGACGAGGCCGTCCTTGGCGCCGAAGAAGTTCACGAAGGCGCCGAAGTCGACGGTCTTCACGACCTTGCCGGTGTAGATGACGCCGACTTCCGGTTCGGACGCGATCGAGCGGATCCATTCCAGAGCGGCGTTGATCTTCTCCTGGTCCGAAGCGGCGACCTTGATGGTGCCGTCGTCCCCGATGTCGATCTTGGCGCCGGTCTTTTCCACGATCTCGCGGATGACCTTGCCGCCGGTGCCGATGACTTCACGGATCTTGTCGGTCGGGATCTTGATGGTCTCGATCTTCGGAGCGAATTCGCCGAGTTCCGCGCGAGGCGCGTTCATCGCCTTGTTCATCTCATTGAGGATGTGGAGACGGCCTTCGTGCGCCTGGCTCAGGGCCTTGGTCAGGACCTCTTCGTTGATGCCCGCGACCTTGATGTCCATCTGCAGCGAGGTGATGCCGTTCTCGGTGCCGGCGACCTTGAAGTCCATGTCGCCGAGGTGATCCTCGTCGCCGAGGATGTCGGACAGGACCGCGAACTCGCCCGAGGGCTCCAGGATCAGGCCCATGGCGATACCGGCCACGGGGGACTTGAGCGGAACGCCCGCGTCCATCATCGCCAGCGACGAACCACAGACCGTGGCCATCGAGGACGAACCGTTGGACTCGGTGATCTCGGAGACGAGACGGATCGTGTAGGGGAAATCTTCCGCCGACGGCAGCATCGGGCGCAGGGCGCGCCAGGCCAGCTTGCCGTGGCCGATTTCGCGACGGCCGGCGCCGCCCATACGACCGGTCTCACCGACCGAGTAAGGGGGGAAGTTGTAGTGCAGGAGGAACTTCTCCTTGTAGGTGCCGGCCAGCGCGTCGACCCACTGTTCGTCCTCGCCGGTGCCCAGGGTGGCGACGACCAGGGCCTGGGTTTCACCGCGGGTGAACAGGGCCGAGCCGTGCGTACGGGGCAGGATGCCGACTTCCGAGACGATGTTGCGGACCTTGTCGACGGCGCGGCCGTCGACGCGGCGGCCGCGTTCGATGATGTCACGGCGCAGGATGTGGGCTTCGGCTTCCTTGAAGGCGGCCGAGAACTTCGACGAGTCGAAGCCATCCGGGTTCTCTTCGGACTTCACCAGCTTGGCCGCGGCCTTGGCCTTGGCTTCGCCGACGCCGTCGCGGCGGGTCTGCTTGACGGTCTCGCCGTAGGCCTTGCGCAGCTCCTTGCCGACCAGCTTGTCGATCGCCTTGACGATGTCGGCGACTGAATCCGGCTGGAAGTCGAAGGGGTCCTTGGCGGCGTGTTCGGCCAGCTCGATGATCGCTTCGATGACCGGCTGCATGCCGCGCTGGGCGAACATCAGCGCGCCGAGCATGGTCTTCTCGTCCAGCTCCTTGGCTTCGGACTCGACCATCATCAGGGCGTCTTCGGTGCCGGCCACGACCAGGTCGAGGCTGGATTCGGTCAGTTGGTCGATGGTCGGGTTGAGGACGTATTCACCCTCGATCAGGCCGACGCGGGCGGCGGCGATGGGGCCCATGAAGGGGGCGCCGGACAGCACCAGGGCTGCCGAGGCGGCCACCATCCCGATGATGTCGGGGTCGTTCTCCATGTCGTGCTGCAGCACGGTCACGACGACTTGCGTCTCGTGCTTGAAGCCCTTGACGAACAGCGGGCGGATCGGGCGGTCGATGAGGCGGGAAACCAGGGTTTCCTTCTCGGTCGGACGGCCCTCACGCTTGAAGTAGCCGCCCGGGATCTTGCCGGCGGCGAAGGTCTTTTCCTGGTAGTTGACGGTGAGCGGGAAGAAATCCAGCCCGGGCTTGGGAGCCTTGGCGAAGACCGCCGTGGCCAGGACGACGGTGTCGCCGTAGGTGGCGAGAACGGCGCCGTCGGCCTGACGGGCGATGCGGCCGGTCTCAAGGGTCAGCTGACGGCCGCCCCACTCGATGGTCTTGCGTTTGATATCGAACATTTTGCTTCTTTCTTGTCCCGCGGGCGGATTCCCTGCGGGGCGGACGGTCGGGGCTAGCGGAGTTTTGCTCGGCTTGTCGTGCGTCCTGACGGCCAGGGCCCATGCCCTGGTCAGAGATGAGGACTGCGGTGAGCCCTCGCGGTGTGCGCCTCAATGCGGCGCGGTCGTTTCACTTCCGCCACTGATCGCAAGACCATGGCGGATATGCGAACGGGCCCCGAGAAGGGCCCGCTTGCGTCCAGACCCTGCCTTAGCGGCGCAGGCCCAGCTTTTCGATGATCGCGGCATAGCGGCTCTGATCGGTGTTCTTGAGGTGGTTCAGCAGGCGGCGGCGCTGGGAAACCATCTTCAGAAGGCCACGACGCGAGTGGTTGTCCTTCTTGTGGGTCTTGAAGTGCTCGGTCAGGTTGGCGATCCGTTCAGACAGGATCGAGACCTGGACCTCGGCGCCGCCCGTATCGTTGGGGGTGCGCTTGTGTTCGCCAATAAGCTCGGCTTTACGTTCAACCGTAATCGACATCGAAGATCCCTTCAGGATCAGAGGTGAAAAACGCGGGTTGGGGACAGTTGTCCCGCCCGTAGCTCGCAAAGCGCCACCAGTTTGCCGCCCGTCATCGCCGAAACCGCCCGCGACGCGCTGACGCGCGGCTTGAGCAATTCGACCTGTCTGGGAAGCAGAACGAGTGGTCGGCCCTGCCTTAGCCGGAAAGCGTCTTCGTCGGTCACGGCCAGCACCGGGATGTCGTCCAGGGCGGTCTCGACCGGAAGCAAAGCCTCCAACAGGGCGGCCCTATGCACCAGATCGACCAGATTATCCAGCGTTATCGACTCTTTGGCGCTGAACGGTCCCACCCGCAGGCGGCGCAGCATGGCCACATGGCCCTCGGCCCCGACGGCGGCGGCGATGTCGCGAACCAGCGACCGGACATAGGTGCCCTTGCCGCAGCGGATCTCGATCTCGATGTGATCGGCGTCGGGAACGTCGGAGACAGCGGCCGCGTGCACCACCACGGTGCGGGTCGGCAGCTCGAACTCGACCCCGTCGCGGGCCCGGTCATAGGCGCGCTGGCCGACCACCTTGATAGCCGAGAAGTTCGGCGGGATCTGGGAGATCTCGCCCACGAAACGCGGCAGCACGGCGGCCACCGCCTCGGGCGTCGGGCGAACATCGGAGGTCGCCGTCACCTCGCCCTCGCGATCGAGCGTCGTGGTCGACGAGCCCCAGGCGATCAGGAAGCGATAGACCTTCTCGGCGTCCATCATCTGGGAGACGGTCTTCGTCGCCTCGCCCAGCGCGATGGGCAGGACGCCCGTGGCCAGCGGGTCGAGCGTCCCGGCGTGGCCTGCCTTCTGGGCGTTGAACATCCAGCGGATCTTCGAGACGGCCTCGGTCGAGCCCATCTCCAGAGGCTTGTCGAGGCAGATCCAGCCCGAGACCGGATCGCCCTTCTTGCGCCGGCCCACTAGGCGTCGCCCCCCTCCCGGGGAGGCGTGGGCGTGTCGGTCGACAGGACGCCGAGCTCGTCGGGCTCTTCTTCCTCGTAGTCGAGGTCCTGCTTCACGCGCGGGTTCTCGAACAGGGCGTTCATCTTCGACGCGGCGTCGAAGCTGTCGTCGTGGACGAACTTCAGATCAGGCGTAAATTTCATGGCGATCTGGCGGCCCAGCACGCCGCGCAGGAACTTGGCGTGCTTGTTCAGCGCCTTGATGATCACCTTCACTTCAGCGGCGGCCATCCGCGCATTGGGGCCGACGCCAGCGCCCAGCGGTTCGACGAAGCAGATGGCGTGCCGCAGGTCCGGCGACATGCGCACCTGGGTCAGGGTCACTGAGATCCCGACCAGGGCCTCGTCATTGATTTCGCGCTCGCGCAGCACCTCGACCAGGGCGTGGCGGATCAGCTCGCCGGCGCGCAGCTGGCGCTGGCTGGGGCCGATGGTCTGGTTCTTCTTGTCGTAGCGGCCGTGCTTGGCCATGGGCGTCTTCTTTCCTGCCTTGGGCGCGGATCGGACGCGCTCGCAAAGGGGGGTGGCGGTGGGCCAATAACTGGGGGGCGCGGCTTACAGGCGCGAGGCCGGAATGTCCACCGTCAGCACTCGTTGATCAGGTCTGCCGGCGAGACGCGCGTGAACTTGCCGCCCACCAGCGCGTAGTCGACGAAGCCGGTCTTGGAGCCGGTGAAGCTGACCCGCAGCTTGCCGTCCGGGCCCCGGTCCAGCTTGCCGTCGATGGTCACCACCGGCGTCGTGCCGACGCCCGCGTTGTCGTAGTGCATCGGGATGGCGGTGGCCTGGACCAGTGGCGCTTCGGGCGTCAGCTCCACCAGGTCGGTCGAGGCGCAGGTATAGCCCTGGCCGCTCCAGCCGGTGTCGGTCACCAGATAGGCCGGGCGGCCCAGGTCGGTGCGGATGCGCCAGTCCGGCGGCTGGCCAAATCCGTTGCCGCCGACGATCTCGGGCCAGCTTCCCGCCAGCCGCCAGCCCGCGCCTTCACGCCTGAAATAGTGGACCGCCAGGGCGCCGGAACAGGCGTGGCAATCCGAGCTGTTGGTCGCGGTCGAGATCAGCGCCATGACGTCGCCGACCGGGACCAGCCGGGCCGGCGTGTAGGTCAGGGTCTCTTCGTTCCCCGGCTCGCCGCGCGGCACCGTGCGGGCGGCCGGCGCGGGTTTGCCGAAGGCGATGCCGAAGGCCTCGGTCGCGGTCAGGGCGGCCTCAGCGGGGCGCGCGACGGCGACCTTGCCGTCGCGGGGATCGGCGTCGGACTTGCCGGCGTCCACCTGCTTGCAGGCGGCCAGGGCCAGGACGACGGCGCCGAGGATCAGAAGTCTGCGCATCTTGAGCCCCCATTTCGGCCGCAGCGACGAACAGGACGCCCGTCTTCAGCCAGTTCAGCCGCTCGATCTCCTCATGCGTGCCGAGCTTTGAACGATGGTTGATATCGAGCTCCTGGC
>JANNVY010000506.1:0-3925 GCA_031408375.1 Pseudomonadota bacterium
CCCGACGCCCTGCGCGTGGCCCTGGCGCGCAACGTCGAGACCATCTCGCCGCAGCAGTTCGCCGAAGCCTCGGCCCAGGCGGATTCGTTCGCCGGCTGGGTCGCCGCCGCCAAGAAGCGCTTCCGTGAGAAAGGCCCGCAACGGGCCGCCACACCGCCGGCCAGACAGGCCGCGGCGGCTCCGCCAGCCGCGACGCCAAGGGCGGCCTGATCCCAAACCAGATCACGGCTCCGCCGGGCACGCCGCCCTGCGAAGGACAGGCACGCCTTTTGTTCAGCCGTTGATGTATTTTCGGAACCTCATCGGGCCGATATACATTCAAGCTCGACGGCAGCGAAAATGAACGTCACCTGACGACGTCGCGCAGGCGGAGTTCAGTCGCTGCTCCGTAGATCTAGTCCAGCCGGGGAGTCCGGCTCTGAATTCACCTTGCGGAGTATCACGATGAAAGCTCTTCTGATGACCGTGGCGGCGGTCGGCGCCCTCAGCGTGGCGGCCGCGGCGAGTGCCCAGATCAATCCCGACGACATCTCTCTGGGAGAGCCCGGCTACGGCGGAACCGGCTGTCCTTCCGGCACCGTTTCCACCACGCTCAGCCCCGACGCCAAGTCCCTCAGCCTGATCTTCGACCAATACCAGGTTTCCACCGGCGGCGAGACTGGCCGCACGTTCGACCGCAAGAGCTGCAACGTCGCAATCCCGGTGCGCGTGCCGGATGGCTACAGCGTTTCGGTGCTGTCGATCGACTATCGCGGCTTCAACCACCTGCCGGCCCGGGCTTCATCGCAGTTCAACGTCGAGTACTTCTTTGCCGGCGGTCGGGGCCCGGCCTTCCGTCGCACCTTCTACGGCGTGCTGGATTCCGACTATCTGATTCAAAACAAGCTGGTCGTGGAAACGATGGTCTGGTCGCGCTGCGGCGAGGACGTGAACCTGCGCACCAACTCCTCGATCCGGCTTTCGGGCCCGGCAGGAGCGGAGGCCATGGCCACGGTCGACTCAGAGGACGTGAGTGCCGCAATCATCTACCAGCTGCAATGGCGCCGCTGCAGCTAACACCTGCTACCGATGACTGGCCGAGGCCGGTCCCCCGAACTTGAGGATTTTCATATGCTTCGGCCAGTCATCATCGGCGCGCTCGCCGCCGCACTCGCCACCACCGCGGTCATCGCCCAACCCGCCAACGAACGCACACGCACCCCGCGTGTCCGCGTCGACGGCGCGGCGATCAACAACGGCTGCGACGCTGAATCCTATTCCTTGGTTGTCTCCCCCGACGGAACTTCATTGTCGGTGCTATTCGACTCCTTCGTCGTCAACGGAGGCAAGGACATCGGCCGCCGCTGCGCCCTGACCATCCCGCTGAACCTCCCGGAAGGCTATTCCCTGGGAATCTATCAAGTCGACTATCGCGGCTACGCACACCTGGGCCAACGTGAAGCCGGGTTGTTCACGGTTTCCTACACGACCGGCCGCAACGGCAATCCTCGCGGCTTCCGTCATCGGCTGAGCGGCCCGCAGGATGGTGAGTTCACCTTCTCCGACCAGCTTCGCCCCGGCATGCTTCGCCGTATCGGCTGCGGCGAGACCGCCAGGATCGACTTCAATGCGCTGCTGGCTTTCCGCCGCGCAGAGGCCTCTTCCGAGGCGATGATGGCGCTGGACAGCGCTGATGGATCGCGCACGCCCTCGGGCATCACCTTCAAGTTCGATCTGCAACCCTGCCGCGCTCGACAGGCCGCGGGCCGTTGATCTGTTGGATGAACGGGCGCTGTCACGGTTGATCAGGCTGCGGCCACTCAGCCCTCGATAAAAGGGAAGCGTCGACCGATCCCCGGCGACAGTGAAATTCAGAGAAAGTGCAGCCATGAAAACGCTTCTGCTTGGAGTTGCGGCCGCCGGCGTCATCGCAATGGCCGGGACCGCGACAGCCTACGAAGACGACTTCTACCTCGGCCGGCCGGGATACGGCGGCACCGGCTGTCCGGCCGGGAGCGTATCGACCACGCTCAGTCCGGACAACAAGTCGCTGAGTCTGATCTTCGACGAGTACACCGTCTCAACGGGTGGTCAGACTGGCCGAACCTTCGACCGCAAAAGCTGCAACGTGGCGATCCCCGTGCATGTGCCGCAAGGCTACAGCGTCGCGGTCCTGGCCGTTGACTATCGCGGCTTCAACCGCCTCCCACGCGGGTCATCGTCTCAGTTCAATGTCGAATACTTCTTCGCCGGATCTCGCGGGCCCACCTTCCGCAGGAGCTTCTCCGGCGCGCTCGAAGATGACTACATGATCCACAACGAGCTGGGCATACGGTCGATGGTATGGTCGCGGTGCGGCGCGGACGTAAACCTGCGCACCAACTCTTCGATCCGCCTGTCGGGCGGTCGGGGGGAAGCGATGTCGACCGTCGACTCTCAGGACGTCAATGCGGCGATCGTCTACCGCCTGTCCTGGCGTCGTTGCTCGTAAGCCACGGACCTGAAGCGCCTGAAGCCGGCCGTCGCCTCGCGCGACGGCCGGTCTTTGTTGAGGCTATCCCCCCGGCGGGGCGTGCTGGAAGCTCTCCACGAGCGAGCCCGCCACCAGCCGCCAGCCGTCCACCAGGACGAAGAAGATCAGCTTGAAGGGCAGGGACACCACCACCGGTGGGAGCATCATCATACCCATGCTCATCAGCACGCTGGCCACCACCAGGTCGATGACCAGGAAGGGCACGAACAGCAGGAACCCGATCTCGAAGGCTTTCTTCAGCTCCGAGATCATGAAGGCGGGCGTGACCACGCGCAGCGGCAGGTCGGCGCGGGCGGTGCCCTTCTCGACCTTGGACAGCCGCACGAACAGCGCCAAGTCGTCCTGGTCCACCTGACCAAGCATGAAGGTCTTCACCGGCCCGGCGGCGGCGTCGAAGGCCTGGGGCAGCTCGGCCTGCTGGTCCAGCAGGGGGCGAACGCCCTCGTCGTAGGACTGCTGGAAGGTCGGCGCCATGACGATGGCGGTCAGGAACAGCGCCAGCGACACCAGCACGGCGTTGGGCGGGCTCTGCTGCAGGCCGAGCGCCGTGCGCAACAAAGACAAGACCACCACGATGCGCACAAAGCTGGTGGTCATGATGACGATCGACGGGGCCAGCGACAGGACCGTCAGCAGCCCGACCAGCTGCACCACCCGTTCGGTCAGGCCGGCGCCGGTGCCCAGATCGAGGTTAATCGCCTGGGCCAGCGCCATGGCGGGGAAGATCAGGGCGAAGACCGTGGCGATGGCCGACAGCTTCAGCGCCTGTATCACTTCCGACCGCGTCGGCAGGGCGAACAGCGGGGGCAGGGCGCGCACGACCTGGCGTGACTTGGCGTTAGCGGCGGTCATTGGCCGCCCGCCTTCTTCGCGACCTTGCGCGGCTCGATCAGCTCCTTGCCGTCGCCGATCAGGATCAGGCGCTCATCGTCGTCGACCCGGACCAGAAGGATTCGGTGAGTCGGTCCGACCACGAGGGTCTCCACGATCTTCAGCCGCCGCTCCTTGCCTGCCCGCGCCTGCATCTTGGCCAGCAGCTCGGGGGCGTAACGGCGTATGGCGTAGGCGGCCAGGCCGATCAGGCCAAGCGTGACGGCCAGCGCCAGCACCGCCCGCAGGAAAACCATAAAATCCATGACGCTCCCGCCGGCCCTTCGGGCCCCCAACTCGGGTGCAAAGGTTACCGACCGTGGTTAACGCCACGTTTCCGAAAGGCCCCGTTAACCATGAAGGCGGCAAGTTCTTCCTGGATAACCACAGAATCGCGAGGGCCCCGTGAGGCTCGACGACATTCCGCTCTTCGCCATGCTCAAGGGGCGCATGAACTACTTCTCGGCGCGCCAGCGGGTGATCGCCGAGAACGTGGCCAATTCCGATACGCCTGGATTCACGCCTCGCGACATCGCCGCGCCC
>JANNVY010000507.1:0-1692 GCA_031408375.1 Pseudomonadota bacterium
GCGGTTGGTCGCATTGTCGTCGACGATCAAGACGTGGGGGGCCGAGTTCAGTTGCAGGTCCGAGATCTCGGAGACATTGCTCTGGGCCTCTTCCTCGATCCAGGCGCGTGGGGCCGTGAAATCGAAGGCGAAGGTGGCGCCACGGCCGACATTGCTCTCGGCCTTGATCGTCCCGCCCATCATCTCGACGGCCTGGCGGCACATGGCCAGGCCGAGGCCCGAGCCGCCCGCGTGGTGGTTCGATGACGAGGTCATCAGGTCGAACAGGTTGGCCATCCGATCTTCAGGGATGCCCGGGCCCTTGTCGCGAACAGCGCCATCCACCCTGACGCGGTCGCCCTCGATCGAGGTTTTCAGACTGGCCTCGACGACACCCTCGCGGGCGAATTTCAGGGCGTTCCCGATCAGGTTGTTGAACACCTGACGCACGCGCGGGGCATCGACTTCGGCCGCCAGATCCGGATCGCCGTCGAAGGACACCAGCAGGGTGACGCCATCCTGGGCCGCGCGGGGCGCCCAGGTCTGTTCCACTTCGTCCATGATTTCGCGGATCAGGATCGGACGGGGGTCAAGCACCAGCTCGCCGGCCTCGGCCTTCGCGAGGTCGACCGCGTCGGCGAGGGTGCGCAGCAGGGTGTCGGAGCTATCGACGATGGTCCGGACATAGGCCTTGGCGTCGAGACCAAGCGGCTGGCGCTGCAGGAGCTCGGCGACGGCCAGAACGCCGTTGAGTGGGGTGCGCAGCTCGTGGCTCAGCACGGCCAGGAACTGGGACTTGGCGTGGGCGGCGGCAGTATTGGCCATCTTGGCCTGGGCGATCAGGGCAGCCTCGTCGGCGGCGACTTCGAGCTTGCGCCGCGCCGAGGCGCTGGTGACCTGGAGCAGGGACAGCATGGTGCCGACGCCAACATAGCGGCCGCCGTCGGTGACGATGAAGCCGCGCAGCAGGCCCGAGGGCCGCGCGCCGAGCATGGAATCCGAGAAGACGGTGATCCCGGTGCTGGCCTCGATAGTCACTGGCTCGGCGTCCATCAGCTCGCGGATCGGGGTCCGGGCGTGTTCGGCGCAGCCGTTGCGGGCAGCCAGCTCGACCAGGAACGTCTGGCGCTCCACCAGGCCTACCGGGCGGTCATCCTCGACCACGGCGAAAACCAGGGCGTCCGGATCCTTGCGGAACAGGTCGAAGACCTCCGCGACCGGCATGTCGGGCGTAATCGGCGCTGCCCGTTCGGTAAGGCTGTCGATCGTCGGCATCAAGACGTCCGGTCCGCAGTTACACTCGTCAATAACGCACCGAGGTTTTCGGACTGGTTAAGACGATGAAATTCAATGCACTCACTTCAGCATCTGTGATCAACTCTCGCCGGCCTTGCCTTGCTGGATACAAGTTTCCCTGGTGATCCAGTCGAGGAATGCCGGGTTTGACCCGTCCGCCAGCACCGGGAGAACCACGATCGCGGGCGTCTCGTAGGGATGGCGGGCCAGAATGAAGTCGCGCAGGCGCTCGCTGACCTGCTCACGCGTCTTGAGGATCATCGGGACCTCGGTGGCCCGGCTGACGGCGCCCTCCCAGCGATAGATCGAGACCACCGGCCCCAGGACATTGGCGCAGGCGGCCAGTCGCTCCGCCACTGCCTCAGCCCCGACCCGCTCGGCAGTTTCGGCGTCCGGCCAGGTGGTGTAGATCACGAC
>JANNVY010000508.1:0-3152 GCA_031408375.1 Pseudomonadota bacterium
ATAGTGGGGGATGCTGAGGGACTCCGCCGCCAGGCGCGCGTCATGGATGTCCTGGCCCGCACAGCAGGTGCCCGTCTTCTTGGCCGCCGCCCCGAAATCATAGAGCTGCAGGGTGACGCCGACGACTTCGAAGCCCGCCGCATGCACGAGGCCCGCGGTCACGGTCGAATCCACTCCACCCGACATGGCGACGACAACGCGGCTGCCCTTCGGCAGGCCGACGGACAGGCGCGCAGCCTCGATCGCCGCGTCGAGGTCGACGGCTTCGATGGTCGGGACAGGGCACACGGGCGCGTTCATTGGGGGCGCATATAGCGGGTGACGGCCCCGGTTGCGAGACTGGCCAACGCCGCAGCCGCTCTGCGTGATCAGAACAAGACGCGACAAACCTTACCCCCTTGAGGGGTAAGAGGGCCCCACGCACCGGAGCGGCGTCAGCCGCGCAGGTTCTGGCGTGGGAGATCGGGGGTCGCGCCGACCCTGGACAACGAACGATGTTCTTATAATGTTCTTGCATGCTCACCCGGACGGTTATGCGCGACAGAGCCCGCGCCATGCGCAGGGCGCCCACGGACGCCGAGCGAATCTTGTGGAGCCTCATCCGGCGCGAACGTCTGGGTCTGCGCTTCCGCCGACAGGCGTGGCTCGGCAAGTACATCGCCGACTTCGTGTGTTTCTCACCGTTGATCGTCGTTGAGGTCGACGGGTCCCAACACGCCAACAACGGGTACGACGCCTTGCGTGACGCGGAGTTCGGAAGTCGCGGCTACAAGGTCCTGCGCTTCTGGAACAACGAGGTCTTCGACAATCCCGACGGGGTCTGCGAAGCCATCCTTCGGGCGGCGGGGCGGAGCACGGTCCCTGGGGTTGAATCACGGGCTCGATAGCGTGACCCCCGATCTCCCTCGCAAGAACCTCCGGCGCTGCCGCGCCTCCGGTGCGATGGGCCCTCTTACCCCTCAAGGGGGTAAGATTGATTGCGCCCCTACCTCAACAGGTCCAGCAAACTCACGCCGCGCAGTTGGGCGATGACCTGGGCTGAGGCCTGCACCGACAGTTGTGCCTGCTGCAACCGGGTGATGGCCTCGGCCATGTCGACGTCGGTGCGCTTGCCGATGATCTCGGTCAGGCTGTCGGCCTGGTCCTTCTGCGAGGTCATGTGGGTGTCCACGCGGGTCTGCAGCGAGCCGTTGCGGGCCGCCGCGTTGGTGACGTCCTCGTGGGCGCCCTGGAAGGAGGCGGCGATGGTCCCCAGGAAGGTGCGCTGGGCGTCGGTCAGTTCGCCCACGAAGGGTGTGGCCTCGTGGAAGGCCTGCACGGCCTTGAACGCCTCCATCACCTCGGTTCCCAGCGCGTCGGCCAGAAAGCCCGTCTCCACGATGGTGAAATCGTCGAGCCGCGAGGCGGCTTTCAGTCCGTCATTGACGATCAGGCTGGCGATCGTCGGGGCAGCGGTCAGGTCCGACAGGGTGTCGGCGTTGACCGGCTTGGTGTCGGTGCGCCCACCCGAGAACAGGAACCGGCCTTCGTGCTTGGCGTTCAGCGCGTCCATGGCAGCCTGGAAGCGGCCTTCGAGATCAACCATCAAGGCGTCGCCACGGCCCGAGGCCAGGGCGTCGTTGATGGCCTGGCGCGCGCCGTCCGACGCATCGGCCAGGCTGGTCAGCCCCAGGTCCTGGGAAGTCAGGCGCGAGGCCACCGCCTCGCCGTTGGCGACAAAGCCGTTCAGCCGCGCCTGGGCCGACTTGAACGCCGTCAGGGTCTCGGACGAGCGGCCATAGCCCTTGAGGTCGGTGGCGATTTTTTCCGACGAGACCCGGTTCTGGGCTTCGAACTGCCGCTGCTGGGCGTTCATCAGGTTGAGAAGGGCGGAGTTCCAGCCTTCGCCGGTGGAGACGCGGGTCATCAGGTCATCCCCAGAAGGATGTCATACATGTCCTTGGCCGCCTGGATCATGCGGGCCGAGGCGTTGAAGGCTTGTTGGTAGGTGGTCAGCTTGACCAGCTCCTCATCGAGGTTGACCCCTTCGTAGGAGCTGCGGCGCGACCGGGCCTCGGTGACCAAGGCGCTGGCCGCCGTCTGGCGCTGCTCGGCCGAGGCCGCGCGGCCGCCGATGTCGCCGGCCAGATCCGACAGATAGCGGCTGACCGCCATGGAGCCGCCCGCCGCGCCGCCGGCCGAGGCGAAATTCACTGTCTTCTCGCCCACGTCCGCCAGGGCACGCGCGCCACGGCCGTCGCCGGCCGACAGCGCCGGTTGGCCCGACGCCACCGTCAGGTCCAGCTGGGCCAGGGCCAGCAGTCGCGGATCGCGGTCGATGTCGGCGCGGATGGAATAGCCCGAGGTGCGCACCGAGCGGGTGCCGGCGTCCAGGCCGAACAGCTCGCTCATGGTCGGGCCGGCGGCGCCGCGGCTGGTGGTGTCGCCCACCACCGACATGGTCACCGGATCGGTCCCGGAGGCGGCGAAGGTCATCCGCCCGTTGGCGTCCAGCGAGAACGCGCCGTAGCGGCCGGCCCCCAGGGTCGGGTCGTTCAGCTGGGTCAGCAGGTCCGCCATGGTCCCGCCCGCGGGCACGGCGACCGTGATGTCGCGCAGGCGC
Source organism: Pseudomonadota bacterium (assembly GCA_031408375.1). GTDB lineage: Bacteria > Pseudomonadota > Alphaproteobacteria > Caulobacterales > Caulobacteraceae > JAEZEZ01. The sequence continues at coordinate 2,603 of JANNVY010000508.1, forward strand.
GCGCCTGCGGAATTGGCGAAGCGGAAGGTCACCGTCTGCCCGGCGGTGAAGCCGTGGGCGTCGGTAGCCGACAGGCCCGTGTCGTAGTCAGCGATCCGGTCCGAACGGATCAGGTCGTTCATCCCGAAGAAGGCCGAGAAGCCCCGGCCGGCCTTCATCGAGGGCGTGGTCGCGTCGTCGCCGATGGCCAGGCCATTGCCGCCCGTGGCCGCCAGGCTGAGCGCCCCGCCCGAGAAGCTGGCGGATCCGAAGGCCCCCAGCGAGGTGTTCAGCTGGGTCAGGAAATTCGCCGGAGTGAAGGCCGTGGGCCCGCCGCCGTCGACGCTCATGGTCCCGGCGGTGAAGTCGATGGCCACCTGGCGCTGGATGACGCCCGCGGCGTTGGTCACGGCGATGGTAGTCGTGCCGGCGAACCCCGACACCGCCGTGGGCAGGTCCAGGCCGGTGTTGCGCCCGGTCATGGAGGCGGGCGCTGGCGCGGCGGAATTGGCGTTGTGGGCCCTGTTCAGCTCGGCGACGATCCGCGAGACGACCTCGGACAGGCGATCCG
>JANNVY010000509.1:0-2832 GCA_031408375.1 Pseudomonadota bacterium
ACTTCTACGTGGTCTTCGCGCGCACCGGAGAGGCGGCGGGCGCCAAGGGCCTGTCCGCCTTCATCGTGCCCGCAGGTACGCCCGGCCTCGAGGTGGTCGAGCGCATCGCGGTGATCGCGCCCCACCCGCTGGCGACACTGCGCTTCGCCGGCTGCCGCGTGCCCAAGGGCGCACTGATCGGCGAGGCGGGCTCAGGCTTCCGCATCGCCATGGCCACGCTCGACGTGTTCCGCTCGACCGTCGGCGCCGCGGCGCTGGGCTTCGCGCGCCGGGCCTTTGACGAGAGCCTGAAGCGCGCGTCCCAGCGCGAACTGTTCGGCGCGCCGCTGTCGGAGCTGCAGATGGTCCAGGGCCACCTGGCCGACATGGCGCTGAAAATCGACGCCTCGGCCTTGCTCATCTACCGCGCCGCCTGGACCAAGGATGCCGGCGCGCCCCGCGTGACCCGCGAGGCCGCCATGGCCAAGCTGTTCGCCACCGACGAGGCCCAGGCCGTCATCGACGCGGCGGTGCAGTTGCACGGCGGCGAGGGCGTGCGCTCCGGCTCGGTGGTCGAGGGGCTCTACCGCGAGATCCGGGCGCTGCGCATCTACGAGGGCGCGTCGGACGTCCAGAAGGTGGTCATCGCCCGCCAGGCGCTGGCGGGGGCGGCGGGGGACAGGCGGTGAGCGCGCTGGGGGCCTTCGTGCGCACGGTGAGCCTGTGGCCCGATCCCGCGACGTTGAAAGCCGACATCGGCTGCTGGGGCGGCCTGGGGCGGATCATTCACTGGGTCGGCGCGGCGCTCGCTTTGAACATCCTCGTGATCGGCCTCTACGGCATCCTGTTCGACCCCAAGATCGACGCCGCCCAGACCATGATCTTCTGCGGCGTCACGGCGCTGATCCTCTACCTGCCGGCGCGCGGTCTGCGCAGGCTGATGGCGGGAGAGTGATGGACACGTTCGTTCGCGACCACCTGCCGCCGACCGACCAGCAGCCGGAGTTCGTCTTTGACCTGCCGGAGCTGCATTATCCCGAGCGCCTGAACGCTGCGGACTTGCTCGACCGCGCCGTGGAGGCCGGTCATGGCGACAAGGCCGCGGTGGTCTGGGAGGACGGCCAGTCGACCTATCGCGCGCTGCTGGCCGAGGTGAACCGCATCGCCCATGTGCTGGTCCGCGACATGGGGCTTGAGCCCGGCAACCGCGTCCTGTTGCACGGCCTGAATCGGCCCCAGACGATCGCCGCCTGGTTCGCCATCGCCAAGGCGGGCGGGGTGGTGGTGGCCACCATGCCAATGCTGCGCGCCGCCGAGCTGGCGGTGGTGATCGACAAGGCGCGCATCACCCACGCCCTAGCCGACGGCGCCCTGCGCCTGGCGGTGTCGGAGGCGAGGCGGCAGGCGCCGGGCCTGGCCCACGTCGCCTTCTGGGGCGAGGGCGGCACGTTGGAGGCGATCGCCGGCGCCAAGCCTGAAACATTCGACGCCGCCGCCACCCGCGCCGACGATCCGGTGCTGATCGCCTTCACCTCCGGCACCACAGGCAAGCCCAAGGGCTGCGTCCACTTTCACCGCGACGTGTTCGCCATGGCCGACACCTTCTCGCGCCATGTGTTGAAGCCGGACGAGAACGAGGTCTTCGCCGGCACCCCGCCCTACGCCTTCACGTTCGGCCTCGGCGGCCTCGTGATCTTCCCGCTGGCGGTGGGCGCAACCATCGCCTGCCTGGAGCGCCCGGGCTTCGATGCCCTGTGCGAGGCGATCGCGCGCCACAAGGTCACCACCCTGTTCACCGCCCCGACAGGCTACCGCGCGCTGCTGAAGGCGCAGGGCGACCATGACCTGTCGTCCCTGACCAAGTGCGTCTCCGCCGGCGAGACCCTGCCCGCCGCCACCTCCGACGACTGGTTCGAGGCGACGGGGATCCGAATCATCGACGGCATCGGCTCGACGGAGATGATCCACATCTTCATCTCGACCTCGGGCGACGACATCCGCCCCGGCGCCACCGGCAAGCCCGTCCCCGGCTTCCGCGCCGAGATCCAGGACGACGAGGGCAACAGTCTGCCGCTTGGCTCGACGGGCCGGCTGGCGGTGAAGGGGCCGACCGGTTGCCGCTACCTCGCCGACGAGCGCCAGGGCGACTACGTCAGGCGCGGCTGGAACATGACCGGCGATGTCTACCGCACCGACGCGGACGGCTACTTCTGGTTCGTGGCGCGCGGCGACGACATGATCGTCTCCGCCGGGTACAACATCGGCGCGCCGGAGGTGGAGGCCGCCCTGCTCAAGCATCCCGCCGTCGCCGAATGCGCCGTCATCGGCGTGCCTGACGCCGAGCGCGGCCAGATCGTGAAGGCCTTCGTGGTGCTGCACGATTCGGCGGAGGCGGGCCCGCAAATGGCCGAGGCCCTGCAGGCCTTCGTCAAGCTGACCATCGCGCCTTACAAGTACCCGCGCGCGGTTGAGTTCCGGACCGAACTGCCCAAGACCCAGACCGGCAAGCTGCAGCACTTCCGGCTGAAGCAGGAGGGCGCATGACCGTCTTTTCGCGCACCGAGATCGTCCGCTTCGGCTGGTGCGACTTCGCCGGCATCATGTTCTTCCCGCGCTATTTCGAGCTGGCCAACGACACCGTCGAGGCCTGGTTCGGCCAGGCGCTGGGCGTCACCTACGGCCGCCTGCACGGCGAGTTGGGCTGGTCGGTCCCGACGGTCCGCTTCGACGCCGACTTCAAGGCGCCGTCGCGGGTCGACGACCGGCTTACCTTCGACCTGACCGTCGAGAAGCTGGGCGGCGCCTCGTGCACCCTGAAGCTGACCGTCTCCTGCGATGGCCAGCTGCGCTTCC
>JANNVY010000510.1:0-6696 GCA_031408375.1 Pseudomonadota bacterium
AAACGACCCCTCGAAGCTGTTCCTCGCCAGGGTCGCCAGGGCCTCGCGACCCATGCGCGTGTGGCGGGCCAGCTGGATGTAGTTCTCGGCGACATAGCCGCCGAAATAGGCCGGGTCGTCGGAGTTGATGGTGGCCTTGAGGCCCAGCTCCAGCATGCGCGGGATCGGGTGGCTCTTCAGGTCGTCGACGACGCAGAGCTTGAGGTTCGACAGCGGGCAGACGGTCAGCGTCATGCCTTCGCGGACCAGTCGCGCGGTCAGGGCGTCGTCCTCCAGCGAACGGTTTCCGTGGTCGAGGCGGTCGATGTGCAGCAGGTCCAGCGCCTCGCGCACGTACTCGGGCGGCCCCTCCTCGCCGGCGTGGGCGACGCGCTTCAGCCCCATGTCGCCGGCGGCTTTGAACACGCGCGCGAACTTGGACGGCGGGTGGCCGACTTCGGACGAGTCGAGGCCGACGCCCACGATTCGGTCCAGCCAGGGCTCGGCGGCCTTGAGCGTGGCGAAGGCGGCGTCCTCGTCGAGGTGGCGCAGGAAGCAGAGGATCAATTTGGAAGTGACCCCAAGCTTTTCCTCGGCGACCTCCATCCCGGCCAGCAGGCCGTCGGCGGCGACGGCGAACGGCAGGCCGCGGTCGGTGTGGGTCTGGGGGTCGAAGAAGATCTCGGCGTGTCGCACCCCGTCGGCGGCGGCGCGGTCGAAGTAGGCGGACGCCATGTCGGCGAAGTCCTGTTCGGTCTGTAGCACGCCCGCGCCCTGATAGTAGATGTCCAGGAAGTCCTGCAGGTTCGAGAACGCATAGGCCGCCCTCACCTCCTCCACCGACCTGAACGGCAGGTCGATCTTGTTGCGGCGGCCGAGTTCGAACATCAGCTCGGGCTCGAGGCTGCCCTCGATGTGCAGGTGCAGTTCAGCCTTGGGCAGGCCGGCGACGAAGGCTTCGAGGGTGCTCATGGCACGAAGCTAACCCATCCTCCTCTCCCTTGGGAGAGGACGGGGATGCGAAGCAGACCCGGGTGAGGGCCGATGGGTGGCGGCCAACGAAGGCCCTCACCCGCTCCGGCCTGCGGCCGCTCGCGTCCTCTCCCAAGGGAGAGGAGATTGCTTCACATCCGCTCCGGAACGCCGATGCCCAGCAGCTCCAGGCACAGCAGCAACTGCTTCAACGTCGTCTCCACCAATCCCAGCCGCGAGGCCTTGGTCGCGGCGTCCGGCGCCTGCAGCACCGGGCAGGCGGCGTAGAACTTGGAATAGCTCTGGGCGAGGCGGTAGGCGTGTTCGGCGATGAAGTTGGGCGCGCGCTTGTCGTAGGCTTCCGACAGCGCCGTCTCGAAGGCGTCCAGCGTCAACACCAGGTCGCGCTCGGCCGGTTCGGTGACCACGATGGCGCCGGCCTTCAGCCCCTCGCCCTCAGCCCGCCGCAGCAGGGATTTGCAGCGCACCGACTGGTAGAGCAGGTAGGGCCCGGTCTTGCCCTCGAAGCTGGTGAAGCGGTCGAGATCGAAGACGTAGGACGTGCCGCGCCAGTTCGACAGGTCCGAGAACTTGAGCGCCGCGACGCCGACCTTGTGGGCGATGTCCTCGAATTCGTCGGGCGGGAAGTCCGCGCCGATGTTCTGTTCCTTCAGCCGCGCCCGGGCCTTGTCGCGCGCCATCTCGATCAAGTCGCCAAGCTTGAGCACCCCGCCCGCGCGGGTCTTGAAGGGCTTGCCGTCGGTCCCGTTCATGGTGCCGAAGCCCAGGTGGTCGAGCGACCCTTCTTCGGCGTAGCCGGCCAGATAGGCCGTACGGAACACCTGTTCGAAGTGATCGCCCTGGCGCGCGTCCACGACATAGAGCATCAGCTGGGCGTCCTGCTCGCGCCGGCGGTCCAGGATGGTGGCGACGTCGGTGGTGCCGTACATGGCCGAGCCCTCCGACGAGAGCACCAGCAGCGGCGGCAGCTTGCGCTTGTCGTCCTCGCGCGCGACGTGGACGACCAGGGCGCCCAGGTCGGGAACCGCCAGGCCCGTATTCTTAAGGTCCTCGACCATGTCGGGGATCAGGGGATCGGCGTCGCTCTCGCCCTTCCAGAGGTCGAAATGGACGTCGAGCGCATCGAAGTCGTGGCGCAGCGCCGCCATCGAGACGTCGTGCATGTGCTTCCACAAGGCGCGATAGCCGGGGCGGCCGGCCTGCAGCTCGGCGGTGGCGCGCCGTGCGGCGTCGCGAAAGGCGGGGTCGAACTCGGGGTTGGGAGCCTTCTCGCCCTCGACCTCGATGAACTCCTTGGTCCGGCGCGAGGCGGCCGGGTAGATGCGATCGAGGTCCGCGATGGTCACGGGGCTGTCGGCCGGGAACGGCCCGTCGCCCTGCGCCATGAAGGCGTCGCCCTTGCCCTCCTCCGCCACGGCGGTGATGAGCAGGCCCATCTGGAAGCCCCAGTCGCCGAAGTGGGCGTCGCCCCACACCTGGTCGCCACGGAAGCGGAACAGGCGCTTGATCGATTCGCCGATGATCGAGGCGCGCAGGTGGCCCACGTGCATGGGCTTGGCGACGTTGGGGCCGGCGTAGTCGACCACTACCCGGCGCGGCGTCGCCACCAGCTCAGACCCGGCCCGCTCATCCGCGGCGATGGCGTTGGCGCGGTCCGACAGGGTCTGGTCGGCCAGGTTGAAGTTAATGAAGCCGGGGCCGGCGATCTCCAGCGACGCCAGGCGCGGGTCGCCCTTCAATCGCTCGACCACCCGCATGGCGATATCGCGCGGGTTGGCCTTGGCGGCCTTGGCGGCGGCGAGCGCGCCGTTGCACTGAAAGTCCGCCAGGTCGGGCCGGTCGGACGGAGTCACGCGCCCGTAGTCGGGAGACAGCCCTTCGGCGGCGAAGGCGGCTGCGGCCGCTTCGCCCAGAGCCGCTTTCAGGTCGCTCATTATTGGCCGCCGGGGGCCGCCGGGGTCTGGCCCGCCTGGATGCGGAAGCGTCGGCCGTCGCGGTTGAAGGTGGCCATCTGCGGCGTGACGTCAAAGCCGACCAGTATCTCGAAGTTCGAGCCAGAGACGGTGGCGGCGGCGCGCGGAATGGTCAGGCCCTCGATGACCTGTTCGGTGGAGACCCGGTCACCGTTGGCGAAGTCGGCCGGGATATCGAAATACTGCTTGTAGAAGACCGCCTTGTTGCGCTCGGTCACGGCGATCCACCAGCGGTAATTCTTGTTGGCGGCGGGCGCCTGCGGGCCCTTGCCCAGCTGGAAGGACACGACCATGTCGACGCGGATAGGCTCGTCGGACTGGTAGGCGCAGCGGCTCTCGACGCCCTGGATTTCGCCGGAATAGGCCACCTGGGCGGCTTGGGCGCGGTCGCCGGTGAACTCGATGTAGCGGGCGGCGTCATAGAGAATCTTCACGTAGGGGCACGGGCCCTGGGCGCGCTGGCGGGCCAGGGGGGCGGGTCCACGCTCCTCGCGGCGCTTGTCCTTGGCCTTGTCCTCTTCGCGCTGGCGCTTCTCGCGTTCGGCGCGTTCTGCCTTGTCGCGGCGGGTAGTCTGGGCGTCGGCGTAGCCGGACGGCAGCACCGTGGTGGCGAAGATCGAGGCCGCCACGATGGCGATGATGGGAAGGGCACGCATAGCTTGGAATCCGCCCGTATTGAGATGCTGGCCCGCGACGGCGGGCGCTCCGACTAGATCGTCTGATAAAGGCTAATCGACGGCCTCGCAACGAAGGCTGCGGAAGCCTAGATTGTAGCCCATGAACGCGCCCTTTCCGCCACGCCGCCGCTTACGCCTGATCCTTGTCGCGCCGAGGGGGTTCTGCGCGGGCGTGGACAGGGCGATCCAGATCGTGGAACGGGCCATCCAGAAGTACGGCGCACCCGTCTACGTCCGCCACGAAATCGTTCATAACAAGCATGTGGTCGAGCATCTCAAGGCTGCCGGCGCCGTGTTTGTCGATGAACTGAGCGAAGCGCCCGATGACCGTCCGGTGGTGTTCTCCGCCCACGGGGTGCCCAAGTCCGTGCCGGCCGAAGCGCGATCACGCCAGATGCTTTATCTCGACGCCACCTGCCCACTGGTCTCCAAGGTCCACCTCGACGCCGAGCGCCATTTCCGCGAGGGCCGCGAAATCGTGCTGATCGGTCACGCCGGCCATCCTGAGGTCGAGGGCACCATGGGCCAATTGCCTGAGGGCGCGATCACCCTGATCGAGACGGTCGAGGACGTGGCCCGATTCGAACCGCGCGACGCGGCCAGCCTGTCCTACGTCACCCAGACTACCCTGTCGGTTGATGACACGGTCGGCATCCTGGAGGCGCTCAAGGCGCGCTTCCCGTTGATGTCGTCGCCGCACAAGGAAGACATCTGCTACGCCACCACCAATCGCCAGGAGGCGGTGAAAGGCATGGCCGAGGCCTGCGACCTGGTGCTGGTGGTAGGCTCGAAGAATTCATCCAACTCGCTACGCCTGGTGGAGGTCGCCCTGCGGGCCGGGGCGCGGGACGCCCGCCTGCTGGATGACGCCGGCGGGGTCGACTGGAGCTGGTTCGACGGTGTTTCGACGGTGGGCGTCACCGCCGGTGCCTCGGCGCCCGAAAGCCTGGTCCAAGGACTGGTCGAGGCCATCGGGTCGCGCTTCGACATCACCGTCGAGGAGGACTTCGGCGCCCGCGAGGCTGTGACCTTCAAGCTGCCCCGGTTGCTGGCCGATTAGGCAGAGGTGACATTCCGCCTGATCCAGTCGGCAAGTTCGGGAATGTCAGTCTCTCCTGCGGCGACCTGTAGCATCATGCGAGTCGCATCGACGCGGTCGGCCCTCAACCGGAAACCATTGAGGGCGAGGAACAGCAGCACGCATTGGAACGCTGCCCGCTTGTTGCCATCGACGAAGGGATGATTGCTCGCGACCCCGACGCCATAGACGGCGGCGAGCTCGACCACATCCGCAACGCGTTCATGGAGGTGATGGTTCACCGGGCGAGCCAGGGCTGACTCCAGCAGAGCCTCTTCGCGAACTCCATCCGCGCCGCCATGGAGCGACAAGCTCCGCGCGTGCAGAGCCAATAACGTCTCTTTGCGAATCCAGACCGGCTGGGCCATGGAGTTACTTGGAGAGCGCCCTGAAGGTGTCGCGGTACTCGTCCATCAGTTCTTCGCCCAAGGCGATCTGGCGCGCGACTTCGGGATCATAAGGCGACAGACGCATCGAGCCGTCCGGCCCCTTGGTGAGGTAGAGAGTGTCCCCCTTGCTCACACCCAGGTCGGCCAGAGCCTCTTTCGAGAGCACCATGCCTACAGAATTCCCAATTTGCGTCAGTTTCAGAGCAATCATGGCCAAAGCCTTCCAACACTCCAAAGTTATAACAGACGTTATAACTCCTCGCAAATGAGCGATCTGACTGTGACCCGCGTCACCATCTTCACCGACGGCGCCTGCAAGGGTAACCCCGGGCCGGGCGGCTGGGGCGCGATCCTGATATCCGGCGGCCACCGCAAGGACATCTGGGGCGGCGAGCCCGAGACCACCAACAACCGCATGGAGCTGATGGCCGCCATCCAGGCGCTTGAGGCTCTGAAGAAGCCCTGCGCCGTCGAGCTGCACTCCGACTCGACCTATGTGCTGAAGGGCATCACGGAATGGATGGCGGGCTGGAAGGCACGCGGCTGGAAGACCGGCGACAAGAAGCCTGTGAAGAACGAAGACCTGTGGAAACGCCTCGACCAGGCCCGGCTACGCCACGACGTCAAGTGGAAATGGGTCAAGGGCCACGCCGGCCACGAGCTGAACGAACACGCTGATGCGCTGGCCAACCGGGGGGTGGATGAGGTGCTTTCTTCCCCCACTTGAGGGGGAAGACTATCCGCGCGCGATCAAAGCGGAGCGATAATCGTGTTTCGCGCGGCAAGAAGGGGGGTCGCGCGGCGTGAAGGGTTGAGCAACCCCCCATTGGCTGCTTCGCGCCTCCCTTCGGGTCCCCCACGCACGGCCCCGCTTACGCAGGGCCGTGCGTGGGTTCCCGCCTTCCCCCTCAAGGGGGGAAGAAGACGCTACGCCGGCTTCACCGTCAGCCTTGAGCCGGACACGCCGGTCACCACGACCCGGGCGCCGGGGGCCAGATCATCGGCCCCCTCCAGATCCACGATCCACTCCGAGCCGTCGATGAAGGCGCGGCCGTGGCCTTCGGTGAAGGCGCCGACCGATTTCCCGGTCTTGCCGATCAATCGCAAGGTCTGGTCGTTGATGTCGCCACCCTCGCCCTGGACCTTGTGGATGAAGCGCCGCGACAGCAGCGTGGTGACCAGGGTGAGCGCCCCGAACAGCCCCACCTCGACCGGAAGCGTGGTCAGGCCGGTAAGGCTGATAAGGCCGACGATGGCGGCCGAGGCCGCCGCCCACAGCATCCAGCCCGAGCCGGTGCCGGCCTCGATGGCAAGCAGGACGGCGCCAAAGGCCATCCAGATCCAGAACGGATGGTTCTGGTAGAGGTCCGCGATCATGTCCATGGTCGAGCTTCCCTAGCGCTTGGCCCGCGGCTCGGCCGCCTGGTCCTGGGCGGTCCGCACCAGTTGCCCGATGCCGGCGAGCGAGCCGACCAGCGCGCTCATCTCGGCCGGCACGATGACGGTCTTGGTCTGGGGCGAGTTGGCCAGCTGGGCGAACGCGTCGACGTATTTCTGGGCCACGAAGTAGTTGATGGCGTTGTCGTCGCCGCGCGCGATGGCTTCGG
>JANNVY010000511.1:0-1647 GCA_031408375.1 Pseudomonadota bacterium
GGCTGGACCGCGGTCACCCGCGACAAGTCGCTCTCGGCCCAGTGCGAACACTCGGTCGGCGTCACCGCCGACGGCATCGAGGTATTCACCGCCAGCCCGACGGGGATCTTCCGGCCCAAGCTGTAGACCCGGTCATCGCAGCACTGCCTGCGCGTCGACGGTCTCCAGGTCCATCATCATCCCCAGGTAGTGGTCGATCCAGGGCTTGTGCGACGACCCCATGATGACCAGAACCCGCGCGCCGGGCTTCAGCGCCGTCACTTCGCGGATATGGGCGGCCTGGCGGAGGTTGCGCGCCTCCCACTCTGCGACCCGGCGGCGGCCGACGTTGTTTGGACTCTCGCGGTTGATGAAGCTCAGCCACTGCATGTCGGCGTCGAGTCGCCCGGATTCGGGCCGGTTCAGCAGCCTGTAGGTGGCCAGGGCCTGTTCCTGCGTGGTCAGGGCCTGGGACGCGTGGCTCAGACGTGAGAACCCGGGATCATCGACCACCGCCTTGAGCCAGGGTTGGGACGTGAATGTCTCCATATCCTCCTCAAGAGGGATCACAACATCGTCCGCGGCGTGGTCGTCGATCGCGTAGATGCGCTCGTGGCCCATGCGAACGGCGAGCCGCACGCCGATGACGTCATTCTCGTTGCGGCTCCGATCCTGCTGCCTGAGCTTGTCGGCCAGCGTCCGGCCGATGCCATCCCCGGACTTCTGCTCCGCGGGATCCAGCCGCCACCACTGGACGAGCGCTGAGTAGGGGTCGCCGGCGCTTGCGAAGACAGCGGCCATCCGGCGGCGTTGCGCGGGCGTCGGGCTTGCAGGCCAGCCGGACAGGACACGCCGGGCTTCCGCCTCCGCCTCCGCCAGGTCGAGGCCTGTGCCCGAACGGCCGGCCGCGGCCATGATGTCGACATAGCCCCCGTAGGTGGCGTGGACACCGGGATAGACCGCGCGGTTGCGCCACAGCATGTCGGCGCTCTCTCCCGACAGGGCCTCGACGGCGATGAAGTCAGGCGCGAAGGCCCGCAGGCGCTGGAGCAGCGGCTCAAGGACGGCCGGATCGAAGCTCTCCGGCGCCCCGCTGATGTGGGGCGAGGCCAGCACCAGGACGCGGGTCCGCAGGCCATGGACCTGTCCCTGATAGGCTCGCGGGTCAAACGTCCCGCCGGGCGAGTTCGATGCGGCCCCCGCAGCCCCGACCCCCGACGCCCCGGCGGCCGCCAGCCCTGCACCCGCGCCGAGCATCGCGCGGCGGCTCCAGTTCGATTCTGGCATGTCGTCCGTTCCCCAAGGGCCGGCGTGGTGATCAGCCGGTCCCATCCTCGCGGTGAGTTGGGAGATTTCCGCGCGCGGACGCAGTCAAATTGCGACCAAACGTCGAGAATTGGCACCGAACGTTCAGTGAAACCGGGACTTGGCGTGCGGCTCGCATTAGACTAGAACAAATACCGAACATGCACGGGAGGTCGGCGTGCACGACGGGTCTCTTTTCCCACCGCCCATCGCGGCGAAGCCCCACCACTTGGGCCACCGCGAACGGTTGCGTGAGCGGGCCAGGCTGGGCGGGCTGGCCGCCCTGCCCGACTATGAGTTGTTGGAGCTGTTCCTATTCCGCAGCCAGCCACAGGGGGACGTGAAGCCGCTCGCCAAGGCGCT
>JANNVY010000512.1:0-2778 GCA_031408375.1 Pseudomonadota bacterium
AGGGTCTCGACGGCCTGATCGCCAATCCGTGGCTGTGGATCACCGCCCTCCTGCTTGCGGTTCTCATCTTCTACATGGGGCTGCAGTGGGGAAGGCTGAAGGCCGAGGAGAAGCGTAAGGCACACCTCGCGGAGGTGATTGAACGCATCTACAAGGCCATCAACGAAAAGGCGCGCGCCGCCGCAGCCGCCCCGCGCCACCAGCTGGTCACCGCCGCCCACGCCCTTTCCGACGAGATCCGGACACTGATCGGTCCGGTAGTCGCGCTGACGCCGTTCGGGCGCCGCGCCATCGCCCTCCGCGACGCCCTGGCCGGGCGGCCCGCGTCTCGTGAACATGGCGAAGACGACCATGACGGCCACGCTGCGGCCGATGCCTCCCACGGGGAGGGCGCGCATGCGAGCGCGGAGCACGCATCGGCCGGCGGAGCCCTGGCAGCCGCCGCGGGTTCGGCGCAGGTCAACATCTCCATCGGCGGAAACGCCGGATCCGGCGGCCACTCCGCTGGGCACGGCCACGCTTCCCCGCCCGATGCCGTCCGCACGGCCGTGATGGACGTCTGCGACTACTGGAGCCGGACCACCATGAAGGCCGAGCTTCGAGCGGCCCAGCAGGCGCTACTGACAATGCCCGCCGCGGCTCCGAAGGCGCACGGCGGCCACGCCAGCCATTAATGCGGTTCCCAAGCTGGCCCGGGCGTCCTACTTCTCGGGTATGAAACTCGCTTCCCTGAAGTCCGATTCCGGCCGCGACGGCCGCCTCGTTGTCGTTTCCGCCGACCTGCACTGGTTCACAGACGCCAGCCTGATCGCGCCGACACTTCAGGCGGCGCTGGATGACTGGGAGGCCTGCGAGCCCCAGCTGCGCGGCCTGGCCGAGAGCCTGGGGCACGGCTCGGTGCCGAAGGAGCGCTTCCACGAACGCGAGGCCGCCTCGCCCCTGCCAAGGGCCTATCAGTGGGCGGACGGCTCGGCCTATGTGAACCACGTCGCCCTGGTGCGGCAGGCCCGCAAGGCCGAGATGCCGGAGACCTTCTGGACCGACCCGCTGATGTACCAGGGCGCGTCCGACCAGTTCCTGGCGCCGCGAGATCCGATCCCGCTGGGCGACGAGGCCTGGGGCTGCGATCTCGAGGCCGAGGTGGCGGTGATCACCGGCGACGTGCACCAGGGCGCGAGCCGCGACGAGGCCCTGGCCGCCGTGCGCCTGGTCTGCCTGGTCAACGACGTGAGCCTGCGCAACCTGATCCCCGCCGAGCTGGCCAAGGGGTTCGGCTTCGTCCAGTCCAAGCCCCACTCGGCGCTTTCGCCCGTCGCCGTGACGCCCGACGCGCTGGGCGATGCCTGGAAGGACGGAAAGCTGCACGGCGCCCTGCTGGTCAGCCTCAACGGGGAGGAATTCGGCAAGGCCGACGCCGGCGTCGACATGACCTTCGACTTCGGAACCCTGATCGCCCACGCTGCCAAGACCCGCTCACTGGCGGCCGGCACGATCATCGGCTCGGGCACGGTCTCCAACCGCGACACCGACGGCGGCCCCGGCAAGCCGATCCGCGAAGGCGGGCTTGGCTACAGCTGCATCGCCGAGGTCCGCACGGTGGAGACGATTTTGCGCGGCAAGCCTGAAACCGATTTCCTTCACGGCGGCGACACCGTGCGTATCGAGATGCTGGACGACCGGCATCACTCCATCTTCGGCGCCATCGAGCAGACGGTGACGCCCGCCTGACGCCCGGACGCCTCAAACCCTGCGTTGACCCTTGGGGCGGCATCGCTAGATTGCGCCGCCTCGCACTGTGCCCCAGTGGCGAAATGGTAGACGCGGCAGACTCAAAATCTGCTTTCTGAAAGGAAGTGCTGGTTCGAGTCCGGCCTGGGGCACCATGCGCTTCTCGGCGCCCGGCGCCCCGCCAGTCGAGGCCGACTCATCTCCAAGGCTAAACCCTACTATGAGTAAGGTTTTCCGGCGTTACTGCCCGTTCAGGCTGTTCTTGTTGAAAGTCGCGCCCGTGTTACGCGAACTTTTCGTGAAACGGCTGTTTTCCTTACCCATTAACTTGCTACATCACATGAGTTCTGCTTCCGTCCCGCGCTTAGAGGACTGACAGTTCGGTCCGGGGGATTCCGCATGACCATTTTCACCGTTGCCGGCGCGACCACGGGTGTGAACTTCGGAACCTTCGACATCGACAACTGGGACACGGCCGTCGTCGTCTCCCAGACCGGAACGCTCTGGTCGATCACCCCCTCCGGTCAGCCGACCTGGAATTTCACCGGCACCTTCACTGGCTATGACGTCAACGGATTCCCCACCGGCGGAACCATCACGTCGATCAGCGTGAACACCGGCTCCGGGACGCTCAACTTCAACCTCGCCGCCACACCGGTCGATGTTTCGGCGGTCCTGGCGGCGATTGCAGCCAATGACGAGACGGCGCTGTTCAGCGCCCTCTTCGCGGGCAACGACGTGATCACCGGGACGACGTTCAACGATGTGCTGAACGGCTACTCCGGCAACGACAACATCCGCGGCGGCCTGGGCGCTGACGTCCTGAACGGCGGCGACGGCGACGACGTCATCGCCGGCGGGACCAACACCAGCACCAACTTCGGCAACGGCGACGGCGCGGACATCATCAACGGTGAAGCCGGCAACGACGTCCTGCGCGGTGGCGACGGCAACGATTCGCTCTACGGCGGGATCGACAACGACAACCTGCGTGGCGACGCGGGCAACGACATCCTGGACGGCGGGTCGGGCATCGACTTTGCGGCATGG
>JANNVY010000513.1:0-2394 GCA_031408375.1 Pseudomonadota bacterium
CCGCCGACGGCGACGTCCTCCTCAGTGGAACCATCATCGCCGACGCCGACGGCGTCAGCTCGCCAGGTTACATCTACGTCTCCAGCGTGGGTCAGGTCGTCGCCACGGGCGGCGGACTGCTGCAGGTCGGAAGCGGCCCGTACAACACCACCGGCGACGTCACCATCAATGCCAACGGCGTCGACAGCGTCGACTACAGCGCCATCGACCTGAACATCGACATCATCGCCGACGGTCTCAACCTGAACGCCGCCAATGGCTCCATCCACCTGGCCGGCGGCGCCATCCAGCTGGACTCCACGCTCGACCTCTACAGCGCCTACGACATCACGATCGACGCGCTGGTCAGCATCGACACCGCCTACGACGTCTACATCGAGGCGTTGGGGAACGTGATCGTCGACGGCGACGTCAGCGGCGCGGATCTCTATCTCACCGCCGGCGTCGACCTAACCGTGGGCGGGACCCTCACGGGCGACTACGTGACCCTGACCGCAGACGCCGACCTGACCTTCAGCGGCGACATCCTGGCCAACAGCGGCGTCAGCCTGACCAGCACCGGCGGCGACGTCTACATCGACGGCTTCATCGAGGGCTTTGCGTTCTCAGGCACGGCCATCCTGGTCAGCGCCGAGGGCGACCTGACGATTGCCGCCGGCGGCGACCTCGAAGGCTATGGCGACGTCGTGCTCCAGACCACCGGCCCCGGCGGCGTGCTCGAGGTGTCCGGCGATGTGCTGGGTTACAACGTCTACCTCGACGCCCAGGGCGGCATCCTGGTCGGCTCGACCGCCGACATCTACGCCTACGACCGCCTGCAACTCGTCAGCGACGGGCCGGGCGGAACGGTCGCCGATATCCAGATCGACGGCATCATGGACGGCAACGGCGTCAGCATCATCAATCGCAACATCGGCGACGTGGTGTTCGGCGCGACGGCCGACGTCGCGAGCTACTACTATTACTGCGTCAGCTGCCTGGTCGACCCGGGCGCCCCGAGCGCCCTTCTGGGCGCGGACGGCGACATCTACATCTACAGCGCGGGCTCGGTGATCACCGTCGCCGGCTCGTCGATCGACGCAACCTTGGGCCTGGGCGCGGACAAGGGCCTGATCACCATCGTGGCCGCGGGAACGGACGCCGGCGGCTATTCCGCCATCGACCTGTCGGGCGACATCACGTCCTACAACACCGTCCTGACCACCACGAACGGCTCGATCCACCTCGGCGACGGGACCATCACCGCGAGGGACAGCTTCTACGCCGACAGCGCCGGCGACTTCACGACCTCCTCGGGTTCGCTCGTCGACGTCACCATCGCGGGCGACTACGGGAACCTAGACATCGTCGCGGACGGCGACATCCTGCTCGGCGGGACCCTGGACGGCTACTACATCGACATCACCAGCAACGGAACGGCCGGGGTGGGCGGTTCGTTGATCGAGATCTCGGGTCTGGTCTACGCGACCGACGGGATCAACATCACCAACCTGAACGGCGACATCAACGTCACCGCCACGGGCGAGATCTATGCGGGCGTCCCCTACGAGTCCTCGTACAACTACGTCAACCTGACGACCTATGACGGCGTGATCTCGACCGAGGCCGGCTCGCACATCCACACGGCCCAGGGCTACGGCGGGTACGTCAGCCTCAGGGCCTATGTGTCCGGCGGCATGGGCATCGATCTCGCGGGCGACATCACCTCGGACTATGTCTACCTCGATACCCCGAACGCCGGGACGATCCAGATCACCGGCGGCACGATCGACGCGACCTACGGCGTCTACATCGATAGCGGCGGTGCGGTTCACATCACCGGCGGCCTGATCCAGGCCGCCGGTACCGTCGACATCAGCGGCGACGCCGTTCTTCTGGGCGGCGACATCTACGGCGACTACATCTCAGCAAGCGGCGCCTCGTTACTCCGCGTCGAAGGCGCGTTGACGGCCCTCACCGACATCACGATCAGTGGGCAAGGCGTCGAGATCGGCGCGGGCGCGCAGCTGACCGGCAACTACTCGGGCCTAACCGATATCGGCGGCGCGGCGGTCCACATCTCCGGCGACAGCATCCTGACCGAGGCAGGGTCGCTGATCACCGTGGGCGACGGCGGCCCGCCGGTGGGCACGGTCGTCCTGCAGGTGGCATCCAATTTCGCGGGCCCCGGGCCGGCGATCGATCTGTCCGGCGACATCACGGCCGAGTCGCTCAGCGTCGCGCTCAACGTGAACAACGACATCCGCATTCGCGACGGCGACATCAGCGTCATCAACACCTTCGACGTCTATACCTACGGCTATTTCATCGTCGACGATCCGGCGTCCATCGCGTCCGACGGCAACGTCGTGTTCAACGCCGGCGGCGGCATGATCATCGATGGCGACCTGACCG
>JANNVY010000514.1:0-1577 GCA_031408375.1 Pseudomonadota bacterium
ACCGTCAACACCTACGAAGGCGCCCACGACGTGCACGCGCTGATCCTGGGTCGCGCGATCACCGGGCAGAGCGCGTTCTGATCTCCTTCCCCCCCTTGAGGGGGAAGAGGGCCCCGCGCACCGAAGCGGCTTCAGCCGCGCAGGTACTCGCGCGGGAGATGGGGGGTCACGCCGACCGCGAGGAGAGACCCCCTTCCTCCGGCGAGGGCCTGCGCTCCGCTCCGGCGCGCCGGGACATCCTTCCCTTCAACGGGAAAGGAAAAGACAACCGACGAGCCGGTCTCCTCGCGCATCAACCCGTACGGCCGGTACTCAACCATGGCCCACCTCCAGCCGCGCCCGCGCCGCTTGCGTCTCGTCGATCAGGCTGAGCTGCACGGCTAGGGCGATCATGTCCGCCGGCGGTCCGCCCTGGCGGCCGAGCGCGGCGCGCACCTGCTCAGTGGTGACCAGCCCCTGGTCGACCAGGTAGTCGCCCAGCCGCTTCGGCTGGCCCCAGTAGCCGTCCAGCGCCGCCTGCAGCTTGCGGTGGCTGACGGCGCCCGTGCGCACCAGCATGTCGCCCAGCCGCACATAGCCTGACCGAACCTGGCGCCAGAGCCGCTCGGATCCCGCATGGTCGATCATGCCCAGGGCCAGCAGGGCGTCCGTCTGGGCCCGGCTCGACGCCCAGGGCCCGGGGTTCCAGCCCCAACGCACGGCAAAGGCCAGGTCGCTGAGCGGTGTGTAGGCCCAGCGCACCGTCTTGATCCCGTGCCCGGCGCAGACCGCCTCGATGCGAGCCTTTTCCTCGCGCGCCACCGGCTCGGCCACCGCCAGCGCGATCCGATCGCCGTCGCGGCTGATCGGCACGACACCGCAACGGGCGGCCTGGCGGGGTTTCAGTGTCTCGAGCACGCTGGCCGGGATGGCGAAGGCGTCACAGGCCACGGCCTGGCTCTCCTCGCGCTCGGCGAAGGCCTCGGCCAGGTGCTGGTCCTCGACCGCGCCCATGTCGACCAGCAGCAACCCAAGTGGCCGGTAGGCCTGCTTCTGGGCCAACAGCGCCGCATCCAGCGCGCCGACTTCGACGTGGTTCCAGAACCTGAGCAGGTCGCCGATCCGGCCGCGCGAGCGCTGCATGTCGGCGAAGGACGGGAAGGCGTGGGTGGTCTTGTCCCAGGCGATCTTCCGCCCGCTGACGACGTGCCAGAGGAATTGAGTGAGCGCCCGCCAGAAGGCCTGGAAGCCGATGATGTTGGAGACCACGATCCGCACCGGGGCCAGCAGCACATAACGCTTGCCGTGGTTGATCAGGGTGAACCACATCCGGTGCAGCACCCGGTTCACCAGGAAGAGGAAGTTGATCAGGATCAGGGTCCAGACCCACTCGTTCTCGACCAACGGCGGCAGGTCGGCGGCGCGCGGCCAGACCCAGGTCAGACCCACCCAGCCGAAGTACTGCAGCACGATCAGGTAGCCGAGCGCGCCGGTCGGGGCGGTGATCAGGGCCTTGCGATCGCGGAACAGGAAGTAGCGGTTGGCCAGGTCGCCGAACCATCCGAGCTGGGCCCAGCCCATGTAGGAGATGCCCAGCA
>JANNVY010000515.1:0-4239 GCA_031408375.1 Pseudomonadota bacterium
GGCCTGACCCCGAGCGCGGCAATCCACCAAGAGAAGTAAGGCAGGCTCCGCGCGATGCGCAGGCCCTTTCAGGCGACGTCAGTCCCCACCCTCAGCAGTTCGGGCAATCCTCCAGCGCCCCGGTTTCGATCTGCACCGTGGCGTGGTTGATGGCGAAGCGGGCTTTCACCTCAGACTGGATCCTGGCCAGGAAGGCCGTGTCGCCCGGCTGGTCGCGGACCAGGTGGACGGTGAGCGCCGTCTCGGTCGTCGACAGGTTCCAGACGTGCATGTCGTGCACGGCGGTGACTCCCGGCAGGCCCGCGAGATATGCGCGCACCTCGCCGACCTTCACGTGGCCAGGGGCGGCGTCGATGGCCATGTCGAAGCTTTCGCGCAGCAGGCCCCAGGTGCTCCACAGGATCACCGCCACGATGATCAGGGACGCGACCGGGTCGGCCCACGCCCAGCCGGTGAACCAGATCACCGCGCCGACGATCACCACGCCGATCGACACGGCCGCGTCGGCGGCCATGTGCAGGAAGGCGCCGCGCACGTTCAGGTCCTTCTCGCGCCCGCGCATGAACATGAGCGCGGTCGCGCCATTGATCAGGAAGCCGGCGAAGGCCACGGCCATGACGGTGACCGACCCTACCGGGTGGGGCTCCATGAAGCGGCCGACCGCCTCCATGGCGATGGCTCCGCAGGCGAAGACCAGCACGATGGCGTTGGCCAGCGCCGCCAGGATGGTGGTCTTGCCGTAGCCGTAGGTCTTGTGTTCGGCCGAGGCCTGTTTCGCCAGCCAGGCCGCGACGCCGGCCAGCACCAGCCCCAGCACGTCCGACAGGTTGTGGCCGGCGTCGGCCAGCAGGGCGGTGGAATTGGAGAGCAGGCCGAAGACCACCTCGGCGACGACGAAGCCCAGGTTGAGCACGATGGCCACGCCGTAGCGCCAGTCGCCGGGCGGGGCGTGGTGGTGGCTGTGGGAATGGCCGTGCCCATGATCGTGCCCGTGGGCGTGGGCGTGGCCATGACCGTGGCCATGCTGCTCGGCGTGGGCGCTCATGGATGCCAGAATAGCACCATGGCCGCCAAGGCGAAGAGCACGAAGGCGAGGATGAAACGCTCGTAGCGCTCCCAGCGCTCGAGGTTCAACCGGCGGGCGCCCGCGAGCGCCAGCGAGGTGAACAGCATCATCCCCATCAGGGTGGCGCCGGCCAGGATCAGGCTGAGCACCGCGAACGCCGCCCAGCCCAGCGGCGCGGCCGACAGATAGACCGGCAGGAAGGCCTCGGAGGGATAGAAGGCCAGCACCGCCACCAGGCTGGCCAGGGCGGCGCGGTCGGTGGCGAAGTGCCGGAGGGGGGCGCCGGGCTCGGTCTGGTCATGAACCTGCTTCACCGGCTTGCGCCAGGTGAACAGGAAATAGAGCCCCAGTCCCGCCAGGATCACCGCCGAGACCGCCGGCAGCAGCCCGCCGTAGCGCCGGTCCAGCTCGACGCCCGCCAGCACGACCAGCAGCCCGATGACGATGGTGACGATGACATGGACCGATCCCGACAGGGCCGCGGCTCCCAGGGTCCGGCGCGTCGACCAGCCCTGCCCGCGCCCCACCAGCACGAACGGCAGCCAGTGGGTCGGCAGCACCGCATGCAGGAAGGCCGCCGCGAAGGCGGTCGCCAGCAGGGGATAAAGCAGAGGATTGTCGAAGCCGGGCATCGACCCCCTATAGCCTGTTATAGTGTAACAGGGGAACCCTTGTTTGCGCCCGCGCTCCAGGTGCTAGGGTCAGACATGCTCTACCTGGTCCTCAAGGCCGCACTGTCCGGCGTCATCGTCGCCATCGTTTCGGAGACGGCCAAGCGCTATCCCGGCGCCGGCGGACTGATCGCGTCGCTGCCCCTGGTCTCGGTGCTGGGCATGATCTGGCTGTGGAGCGACACGAAGGACTCCGCGCGCATGGCCGCCCACGCGGGCGCGACCTTCTGGTTCGTGTTGCCGTCGCTGCCCATGTTCCTGCTCATTCCCGTCCTGCTGCGAAGGGGCTTGGGCTTCTGGCCGTCGCTGGCGGCTGGATGCGTCCTGACGATGGCGCTTTACGCAGCACTGCTGTGGATCGGGCCAAGGTTTGGGCTGAAGCTCTGAATCGGCCGTTTGGCGCAAGGCTTTTCGTTGACTCGTCAAAGTCCGGCTGTATAAAGCCAGCCCTCGCCTGCGGGACCACTCGCGGGCGCTATCTTTTTTTGTCCGAATTAGAGGCAGCGCGATGCACGCGGTGATCAAGACTGGCGGCAAGCAGTATCGGGTTCAGCCCGGCGACCTGCTCGTTGTCGAAAAGCTCGAAGGCAATGCCGGCGCCGAGGTCGTGTTCGACCAGGTGCTGATGCTGGACGGGACCGTGGGGGCGCCCCTCATCGGCGGCGCCACCGTGGTCGCCACGCTGATCGAGACCCGCCAAGGCGAGAAGATCAAGATCTTCAAGAAGACCCGCCGCCAAGGTTACCGCCGCACCCGCGGTCACCGCCAGCCGGAATCGGTCCTGCGCGTCACCGCCATCGACGGCGGCAAGGGCGGCAAGACCGCCAAGTGGGACGGCAAGGTCGATTTGACCACCAAGGCCGAGATGGACGCCCGCGCCCGTAACCTGGCCCGCGTGTTCGAAGCCGCCGAGGCCAAGGCCGCCGCGCGGCTCGAAAGCCGCGCAGCCGGCAAGGTCGCGCCGAAGACCACCGCCAAGGCCAAGCCGGCCGCCGCCAAGACTGAAGCCAAGGCCGCTCCGAAGGCTGAAGCCGCCCCGAAGGCTGAAGCCAAGGCAGCTCCGGCTCCCAAGGCTGAAGCCAAGCCCAAGGCCGCCGCGCCCAAGGCTGAAGCGAAAGCCAAGGCTGAAGCCAAGCCCGCCAAGGCGGCCGCGGCTCCCAAGGCCAAGACTGAATCGAAGGCTGCCGCGCCCAAGAAGCCGGCCGCCAAGAAGGACAAGTAAGCCCGGGTCTGGTACCCTGGCTTTATTAGGACGGTAGGAGCGCACCATGGCTCACAAGAAATCAGGCGGCTCTTCGCGCAACGGTCGCGATTCCCAATCCAAGCGCCTAGGCGTGAAAAAGTACGGTGGTGAGCTGGTCCTGGCCGGCAACATCCTCGTGCGCCAACGCGGCACCAAGTTCCATCCGGGGACGAACGTAGGCCTGGGCCGCGATCACACCCTGTTCGCCACCACCACCGGCAATGTGAAGTTCACCACCAAGCGCGACTCCAAGTGTTTCGTGTCGGTGATTCCGGCCCCGGTCATGGCGGCCGCCGAATAGCATAGCGATCCGCACACACCCGGATCGCCGCCCAAGGGGCCGATCCGGAGCGAAAGATACGCGGGGAGTCCGGATCACCGGGCTCCCCTTTTTCGTACCCCGCGAGCTGCTCGAAAGGAGTGCGGCTCATGTGCGTGATCGATATCTCCCCCGTCATCGAGACGCGGCGACTGACCCTGCGCGCGCCGGAAGACCGCGATGTGCAGACCATCGCCAGGCTGGCAGCCGACTACGACATCGCGCGCATGACCCTTCGCATGCCGCACCCGTACGGCGTCGATCACGCTCGGACCTTCCTGGTCCGCACCGCCAGCCAGGACCGCCAGCGCGACAACACCTTCGTCATCGACCTGGACGGCGAGGGCCCGGTCGGGGTGATGGGCTTCTTCCGCGACGCGGACCCCTATCCCGAGATGGGCTACTGGGTCGGCCGCCCCTACTGGGGCCGCGGCCTGGCCACCGAGGCCGCCGAGGGCGCGCTGAAGTGGGCGTCGAAGTCCTGGAAGCGCCGCGCCATCGCCGCCGGCCATTTCATCGACAACCCAGCCTCGGGCCGCGTGCTGACCAAGACCGGCTTCCTCTACACCGGCGAGACCAGGCGTCAGCACTCGCTGGCGCGTGGGGAAGAGACGGACGTGCGGATGATGGTGTGGATGCCGTAGGCGGAAGAAGGATTAGCCACGAAAGGCACGAAGGGCACGAAAGCCGTGTCTCGACGTCTTGGCCGATCCTTTGATTACGCGCGCCAGCGCGCGTCGGCCGCATCCCGGCCGGCGCTACGTCGGTGAAGCTGATTTTCGTGGCTTTCGTGGCCAGGACTTCTTGTTCGTTCGCGGACCAAAGAAAAACGGCGGCTCCTTGCGGGGCCGCCGTTTCTGTATCGAGCATCGAGGAGGTCTAGCGTCTGCGGAATTGCGGACGCTGGCCTCCCGGGATGGGGCCGCCGGCGCCTTCCTTC
>JANNVY010000516.1:0-3307 GCA_031408375.1 Pseudomonadota bacterium
GATGGAAGCGACCCAGAAGACAGGGTTGGTCACCTGGTAGCGGAACTCGAAGCCCGCGATCTTGCCGAACATGATCTGATCCTCAGGCCGCGCGGCGTGATTGGGCGAGGGTAGAGAAGTAGACGTCCTCCAGCCCGCCGGGCACGGGCTCGAACCCGTCGCCCGGGCTGTTGTCGGCCAGCACGTGGATCACGGTGCGGCCTGCGAACAGGCGCGTGGAGATGACGTTGTGGGCGGCCTGGTAGGCGGCCAGCTCGCTCTTGTGGATGGTCTTCTTCCAGATGCGGCCCTTCAGGCGCTCCATCAGATCGGCCGGCACGCCTTCCAGCTGGATGCGGCCGTTGGCCATCACCGCCATGGACGGGCACAGGTCAGCGACGTCGTCGACGATGTGGGTGGACAGGATGACAACCTTGTTCTCACCGATCTCGGCCAGCAGGTTCAGGAAGCGGTTACGCTCTTCGGGGTCGAGGCCCGCTGTAGGCTCGTCGACGATGATCAGGGCGGGGTCGCCGATCAGGGCCTGGGCGATGCCAAAGCGCTGGCGCATGCCGCCCGAGAACCCGGCCAGCGCCTTCTTGCGGACCGCCCAAAGGTTGGTCTGGTTGAGCAGGGCCTCGACGGTTTCCTTGCGCTCCCGGCCGTTCCCGATGCCCTTCAGGATCGCCATGTGGTCCAGCATGTCGTGGGCGGAGACGCGCGGGTAGACGCCGAAATCCTGGGGCAGGTAGCCGAGCGTGCGGCGAAGCGCCTCCGGCGTCTTGATCACGTCAATGTCACCGAACCGGATCGCGCCGGAGGTCGGGGTCTGCAGCGTAGCGATGGAGCGCATCAGGGTCGACTTGCCGGCGCCGTTGGGACCCAAAAGTCCGAACATCCCGGTCGGCACCGTCAGGCTGACACCGTCCAGCGCCTTGGTTCCATTGGAATAAACGTGAGTCAGGTTCTCGATGAACAGCATGAACGGCATCCCCGCATTGGCGAGCGGAAGCTAGCCGCCGCACCCGCGCATGCAAGTGAAGGATTGTTTAGCCGCACGCGGATGTCTGCACCGGTGACGCCGGTTTTCGATGGGCGGATCGGGGCGCTTGCCTGAGGGGGGCTGACGAGGCCATCTAGGCGCGTTGGGGAGGCTGACATGCGCGCGATCATCAGGGCTATCGGTGGGGGCGCGTGCGTCATGATGCTTCTCCTGGCGACCCCGGCGCTTGCCGGCGCCTTGCGCGATGACGTCCGCGCCTGGCGGCAGGCCAATGAAAGGATCGTGGTCGCCGAGTTGGCCGACTTCGTCGCCATTCCCAACGTCGCCGACAACGTCTCCGACATCGAACGCAATGCCGCCGCCGCCGAAGTGATGCTGCAGCGGCGTGGCCTCAAGACCCGTCGACTTTCCGCCGGCCCGGGCACGCCGCCTTCTGTATTCGGCGAGCTGCGCACGCCCGGCGCACGGCGCACCATCGTCTTCTACGCCCACATGGACGGCCAGCCGGCTCCGCGGGAAGGCTGGTTCAGCGATCCGTTCATGCCGGTGATGCGCGATGGGCCACCACGGCCGGGCGCCCCCGACATCGATTGGCGCAACCTGTCCGGCCCCATGAATCCCGAGTGGCGGCTCTACGGTCGGTCAACCAGCGACGACAAGTCCCCAATCGTCGCCCTGATGGCGGCGCTTGACGCGGTGCGCGCGTCCGGGCGCAAGCCTTCCGTCAACATCAAGGTGTTCCTCGAAGGCGAGGAGGAAGCGGGTTCAGCCCACCTCGCCCGGATCATCCACGAAAACCTCGATCTGCTGAAGGCTGACGCTTGGCTGCTGCTGGACGGGCCCGTGCACCAGAGCCGCGGGATGCAGGTGGTCTTCGGCGCGCGCGGCGTGGTCGGGCTGGAGGTCACCGTCTACGGGCCGACGCGGGCGCTGCACGACGGCCACTACGGCAACTGGGCGCCCAACCCCGGCGTGCTGGCAGCCCACCTGGTCTCGGAATTACGCGCCGAGGATGGCCGCATCCTGATCCCCGGCTTCTACGACGACGTGCGGCCCCTCAATGACGCCGAGAAGGCCGCGCTGGCCGCCATGCCGCCGATGGAAGCCGAGTTGCTGGCTAGCCTAGGGCTCGCCCGCGCCGAGACCACCGACCGCCTCGCCGACGCCGTCTCGCGCCCGGCGCTGAACCTGCGCGGCATCGCCGTGGGCGGGGTAGGCGATAACGCCAACAACGCCGTGCCAACCCAGGCCCGCATCTCCATCGACTTCCGCCTGGTGCCCGACGAAACGCCCGAAGCGACCCGCGTCCGGGTGGAGGACTTCCTGCGCGCCAGGGGCTGGTTCGTCACCGACGCCGAGCCCGACCGGGCCACCCGTCTGGCCCACCCGAAGATCGCCCGCCTGCAATGGAGCTCGGGCTACGCGGCGGTCCGCACCGACATGACGCTGCCGGTCTCGCAGGCTGTGATCGCCTCCGTCAGGCGCTGGCAGGGCGGCGATCCGATCGTCCTGCCCATGCTCGGCGGCAGCCTGCCGATGGCCTATTTCACCGAGACGGGCGTGCCCCTGATCATCGTGCCCATGGTCAACCACGACAACAGCCAGCACGCGGTCAACGAGAACTTGCGGCTGAAGAACCTGTGGGATGGGATCGAGGTCTATGCCGGGCTGATCGCTGATCTCAATTGGTGATGGAGCCCGGGGGAATTGTATAGGCAAGGTAGAGGGTCCCGGAGGGAACATGGCCTACGATCAGCCGCGCGGCAGCTTTGACATGGGCCGCGTGATCCAGCGCACGCTCGACGTGATCGGCCGCAACATCGGGCCGTTCGCCGGCATGGCGCTGCTGACCACATTTCTGCCCCAGGCGCTGTTGGGGGCGGCGGCGGTGTTTGGGTTACAGAACCAGAGCGAGAATGTGCTGTTGCTGACAGGTGGCCTGGGGATCATTGGCTGGGTCGTCACCCTTGTCGGCGCTTACGTGCTGCAGGCCGCCATCCTCTACGCCTCGATCAATGAGCTGAACGGCCGAAGGGTCGAGTTTGGCAAGGCCATTTCCACTGGTTTCAGCTTCGCGTTGCCACTGTTCGGGCTGGGTATTCTGATGGGTCTCGCCCTGGTGCTCGGCTTCCTCCTGCTGATCGTGCCGGGCATCCTGATGAGCATCGCCTGGATCGTGGCGGCACCCGCCGTAGTCGTCGAGAAGGTGGGCGTGACCGCCAGCTTCGGGCGCAGCGCCGACCTGACACGCAATCACCGCTGGCCGATCCTCGGCGTCTGCGTGGTCTACATGATTGTCTATTTTGCGCTCACCTGGGGCGCGAC
>JANNVY010000517.1:0-1731 GCA_031408375.1 Pseudomonadota bacterium
GGAAACCTCCTAGAAGCGGAAGCCGCCTCGCAGCATCAGGCTGTACATCTCGTAGTTGTCCAGCAGGATCGCGTCGCCTTCGAGGCCAAGGAAGCCCATGGCGCTGCCGGCGGTGAGGCGGAAGCCGATGATCGGACCGCCGCCCTCGATCTGGTCGGGATTGAGCACCACGCGGGTCGCGCCCGAACCGATACGGAAAGTCGTCTGCCCCAGGTCCGACGAGATGTTCTGGCGCCAGCCGAGGCGGATCTCCGGAGTCAGCCAACCGTCCTGACCAAAGCGACGGCCCAGGTTCAACGTCGCCTCGGCCTTGAACAGGTGGCCGTTGCGCTGGTCGTAGCGATACCGGAGACCGGCATTGGACCCCGTCTCGTCGTGTGCATTCTCATTGAGGAAGAAATATTCGAGCTGGCCCTCGGCGCGGCCGTACCACTTGCCGTAGCGCACGTCGTAGCTGGCGCCGGTTCCGCCCGAGAAGCTGTAGCCCGTCCAGTCTGACTTGTAGCGCAGGATCACCGACGGGGTGACCACCTCGCGGGTCTCGTTCAGCAGGGCGAAGCCTGCCGCGCCGCGCGCCCAGAGACGCCAGTTGTCCCCGCCGGTCCGCCAGTAGAGGCCGCCTTCGAACAGCTGGTTGGTCAGGATTTCCTGCAGGACCGAAGTCGGATCCTTCAGGTCTGACGAGGTGTAGGCAAAGCTCAGGCCCCAGGTTCCCAAGCGTCCGCCGCGCTCCAGGCCGCCCGCCAGGCCGATGCCTTCGGAGTCAAAGCCGTACGCCTGGAGCTGGTCCTTGGTGGTGTAGAAGTTGATTTCCTGGAGCCAGGCAGTGATTTCGCCCGGGTTGGCCTGAACCCGGCGATCGGAAAGGGCGTGGCGCACGGCGTCGAGACCGGCGGTCATCGACAGCAACGGGCCGCCGGCGTGGTGCGGAATCAACTGCCGATACAGCCGATAGAAGTCGGCCTCGTTCAGGCGAGAGAGGAACTCCGCCCGGAGCGGGGCGCTGGCGTTGAGCGAGGCGTAGATTGCATTGTAGGCGTCTGCCTCAGCCCCGATCATGCCCATCTCTTCGGGCGTCTTGCGGATGATCTGAAGCAGCAGTTCGTCGTTCACCGTATCGACGAACGCGGTGGCCTCATAAACGTACGGCGTATTGCCTTCGAGGGTCGTCAGGTCGAGCACCCCCGCCTGCAGGTCGCCGGCCTGGATTACCGTGAAGCTGGTGGCGGTCTGAAGCAGCGAAACAAAGCGGACGCCGAGCCCGGCGCCGTCCGCAAGGGTGGCGGTTCCGGAAACGTCGAAACCAGAGAGCTCACTGCCCACGCCCGCCTCGGGGTCCAGGGTTACGATGAGCGAGCCTTCGGCGCCGACGTTCAGGGTTCCGACTTGCACCGGCTGGGTGTTGGAGGCCTCGACCGTTCCATCGATGACGTTCAGCACCAGCGAATTGTCGCTGTCGGAGATACGCCCCGCGAAGCTGGCCCCGCCATCAATCGTCAGCGTGTCAGCCCCCGCGCCAAAATCGACATCGCCCGACATGGTGCCGTTTTCGAGCGACAGCAGATCGTTACCCGAACCGAAGCGCACGTCGCCGATGATCGTCGGTTCGTCCGCGTCATCGACGCCGTCATTATCGGCATCGTTGTCGGCGACGCCATCGCCCAGATCATCGCCGTCGCTGAGCCCCATTTGGCGAATGACGGCTCCCAAGGTGTTGGCCGACAGGTCAAT
>JANNVY010000518.1:0-4791 GCA_031408375.1 Pseudomonadota bacterium
GTACTGGCCCAACACACCGAACATCACGTAGTCGATCGTGAACGCGAAGATCCGGACAGACGCCGGCGCTCCACGCCGATGCCGCGGCGGGTCCAGGACGGGATTACGGTAGTGTTCTTCAGCCATGCGCTACCTGCCCGAACCTAGTTCTTCGGTGAGTTGTCTTCACCCACCAGGGCGACGCTGTAGAAGCCGCTATCCTGGAGAGTGTTCATCACTTCCATGAAGGCCCCGTAGCGGGTCTCCTGGTCGGCGCGGATGAAGATCCGTTCCTTGGCGGGGTTGCGGCGACCGACCAGACGGGTCAGGTCGGCGCTCATCTCCCCAATGCTGGTCTTGCCGTCGCCGATCCAGATGTCTCCGTCCTTCTGGATGGAGATGTAGATCGGCGTCTGCGGCGGCGCGGCGGGCGGGGCGACAGCCGTCGGAAGCTTTATCGGCACCGAGACTGAAGCCAGGGGCGCGGCCACCATGAAGATGATCAGAAGGACCAGCATGACGTCCACGAAGGGCGTGACATTGATCTCGCTGTTCTGCTCGATGGTGAACCTCGAGCCGCCGCCGGGCCCTGAGAGCTTCGCGGCCATCTAGCTTACGCTCCCTTGTCGAGCTGTCGCGAGATCGCGTTCATCAGTTCCGCCACGAACCCTTCCGAACGCGTTCCGTAGGCCGAGATCGACGTCTGGAAGTAGTTGTAGAAGATAACCGCCGGGATAGCGGCGAACAGGCCGATACCCGTGGCCAGAAGCGCTTCGGCGATGCCGGGGGCGACGACGGCCAGGTTGGTCGTGTTGGTGTTCGCGATGCCGATGAACGAGGTCATGATCCCGTAAACCGTGCCGAACAGGCCGATGAAGGGACCGGAAGAACCCAGCGAAGCAAGGAACTGCTGACCGCCCGAAAGGCGCTTGGACAGGTTGGCCTGGACGGCGCTCACGGCCGAAATCGCGCGGCTGAGGGCGGAGTCCTTGTGGGCGCCGGCGACGGCCAGACCGGCCGAGCGGGACATCTCGATCTCTTCCGAGGCCGCGGCGGCCATGTCGGCCAGCGGGTTGCCTTCGAATTCGTCGGAGGTGGAGATCCGCCGCATGTCCGCGATCGAGCGGGCTCCGCGGAAGGCTTCAAGGAAGCGGTCCGAAGCGCGGTTGAGCGCGCCGAACTCGAAGAGCTTGATGATCAGCAGGGTCCACGAGAAGATCGAAGCCACGATCAAGCCGATCATGACGACCTTGACGACCATACCTGCGTCCCAGAACATCTGGGCGATGGTCAGCTTGCCGGCGTGCGCGATCTCTTCGGGCGCTTCGACAGCCGCGTTCTCCGGTGACGGAGCAGCAGCGTCCGCAGCGGCCGGAGCAGCCGCAGTCGCGGCAGGAGCCGCAGCCGTGGCGGCCGCGTCGGCGGCGGGGGCCGGAGCCGGCTGAGCGAGGACCGGCGCGGCGATAAACAGCGCGGCGGCGCCCATCAGGGCGGCAATGGGGTGGAGGGTTTTCTGTTCGAGCATCTTTCGCCAGTTCCTGGTTGGTCTGTCACGTTGGACCAAGGGTCGTCCCGCGGGAGCGTTCCACCCCAACTACACAATACGCCCGGACCCCTGTCGTTCCAAAACGACATCAATCCGATCGCTCACGAGTCGGTCCCTTGGCCTGCAGCCTCGGTCCCGTGACGGCTGCCGGAAAGGCGGGCCGCCAAGCTCTCTTGGACAACCCATAACAGAGCGTCAAGGGGCGCGGCCCGCTTTTCACCCGACGGGAGAAGTACGGTCCGCCGCGCCAAGAGGATGGATCGTGTTTCGAGCGGAAAAGGGGTGAAGGGCGATACCGATGATCTTGCGGGCCCGTGGAAATACTTGCGTCCGCGATATCTCCGCTGAATAGCCAGCAATTCCTTTTGCTTAAAGGAATTCAGAACCATCGGCCCACACTCCCATGGGGGTTTTGGAGAGTGATCAGGGCTCGCTTGAACGCGACGCGGAGGCCTGGGGACGGCCGGTGCGACCCGATATCGCACCGATGGCCCTCGCCACGACCGCCGAAGGGGCAGAAGGGGCCGAATGCTCGAATGCCGACGGCCCTGCATACAAATAATCCGCCCACGGCGCCGGTGCGCGATGGATTCGCACGGGCAGGGGCGGAATTATTGGCGGGGCCACGACCCTGCTTCGCGGCCAAGCCGCTGCGAAGGGCATGCTTCTTCGAGTGAGAACGGATGGCGGCCCTACTTCGCGCTTGCGGCGCTTCGAAGGGCATCCTTCGTCGACAGCACCGCATCGCTAATCCTTCAAACCCCGGATTGAATCCGGGGGACGAAGGATGGTGCCTGGGGGCGGATTCGAACCACCGACACGCGGATTTTCAATCCGCTGCTCTACCAACTGAGCTACCCAGGCGCCGCACGTTTCGTCGAGGCTCGCGCCGCGAGAGCGGCGTCTATAGGCGAGCCGCCATGGGCTGTCCAGACGGCTTAGCCCTCTTCGATTTCGGCATCTTCGGCGGGCCGGTCGGGGCCCTCGACCACCGGGATCGCGTACTTGCCCGTGAACCAGCGCTGCAGGTCCACGTCGGCGCAGCGGCGCGAGCAGAAGGGCTTGTAGTCGGCGCCGGGAGGGGCCTTGGCGCAGATAGGACAGGTGGCGACTTTCATCGGACCTGAATATCGGTGCTGCCGGCCGCCCTGCCAACCTCGGCGCGGACGCCGAATCGCGGGCCCAGGGCGGCGACCAGGGAATCGGCGGCTTCGGCGACCTCAGTCGCGCAGACACCGACCAGTTGGGCCCCGGGATCGGCCCGCCCCGCCCGTTCGAGCTCGCGCACCAGGCGCTGCGCCAGGCTGCGCACCGTCGGCTGCCCGCCCGCGCCCAGCAACCGTTCCGCCACCGGCGTCTCGCGCCAGGGCCGCGCCAAATCCAACACCCCCAGCCGGCTGACGCCCGCCAGCACCACGCCCGGCTGGTCGGGGTCGAAGGCGGCCTTTGCGGCGGCCAGGATCTCGGGATGTTCGGACGCCTTGCCGATCAGGTCGATGACCACCAGCCCGCCCAGCCCCTTCAGGCGCAGCAGTCGGGCCGCCGCCTTGACGGCCGCCAGGTTGGCGGCCAGCACCCGGTGCTTGCCGGCCTGGGCCTGGCTCAAGTCCACGTCTACGGCGATCAGGCCGCGGGTGCGCTCGATCGCCAGGCTGAGGCCCTCAGCCAAATCATGCACCGTGGCCAGGGCGGCCTCCTCGGCCAGGTCGGCGGCATCGCGCGCGGCAAGGCCGGTCTGGAGGGTTGCGTCCGGGGCGAAGGCCTGCAGTCGCTCTTCCAGCGACGCTTGCGCGGTCACCCGGCCAGTCGCCCCCTGCCCCGCCGCCAGCCGCCGGACCAGAGGCCCCTTGTCGGCGCGCGCCTCGGCGGTGATCTCGACCTCGATGGCCGCGCCCTGCGTCGGTTGCCCGCCCGCCTCGTTGGCCAGCAGGGCGGCGGGGCCGCAACCCAGATCGACGAACACGCCCCGGAACCCGGAGGCCGCCGCGCCGATCCGCCCGCGCCAGGTCTCGCCCAACCGGGGCCGGTCGGCCTCGCCGTCGCGTTCGATCAAGAGGCGCTCGGGCTGGCCGCCCAAGGCGACCACGCCGCGGCGCTCGCCGGGCAGGGTGTCGAGGAAGAGGCCGCGGCGGCTCACGCCCGCCAGCCCAGGCCGTCCAGCAGGCACCGCGTCTCGAACAGCGGCAGGCCGACGATGGCTGTGTAGCTGCCGACGATCGAGGTCACGAAGCCGCCCGCGATCCCCTGGATACCGTAGGCCCCGGCCTTGCCGTGCCATTCATCGGTGGCGAGGTAGGCGTCGATCTCGGCCTTGCTCAGGCGCTTGAAGGCTACACGGGCCTCGGCCAGCTTCGATGCGATACGGCCATCGGGCGCGACCAGGGCAACCCCGGTCAGCACCTTGTGGTTACGCCCGCTCATCAGCTCCAGCCACTTGCGGGCCTCGTCGGGCGTCGCGGCCTTGCCCAACACCCGCAGGCCCACCGCCACCACGGTGTCGGAGCCCAGCACATAGGCGCCGGGCGACGCCGCCGCGCCCGCCCGGGCCTTGTCGCAGGCCAGCCGCAGCGCCAGCCGGCGCGGCGTCTCTTTCTTCAGTGGCGCCTCGTCGACATCGGCCGGCTGCACCCCGTCGGGGGTCACGCCGATCTGGCGCAGCAGTTCGAGCCTGCGTGGCGAGGCGCTCGCCAGGATCAGGGGTGCGCGCATGGCGTGCCGTCTAACAGCCTTCAACGGGATTTGGAACGCAGCTAGGCTGGTCATTCAGGAACGGGACGGGGCATGGACGAGGGCTATCGCGAGGTCGGACCGGACGCCGTCTTGGCGGGCCATGTCGTGTGCGCCTGGAGCTTCACGGGCGTTGACCCCGAGCCCCAGTCCATAGCGCCGGACGGCTGTTGCGAATTGATCGTCCACTGGCGCGCGCCCTATGAGGAAGAAGGCGCCGAGGGGAGCTGGCGGGTCCAGCCGCCCGCCCTGTTCGCCGGCCAGTTGACCCGGCCCCTGCGCCTGCGCGCCCGCGAGCCGGCGGGCGTCGTCGCGGTCCGCTTCCGGCCCGCCGGAGCGGCGTCGTTTCTCGGCGCGCCCCTGAACGCCGCGACCGACCGCCGCGTGGCCCTCGACGACCTGCATGAACCGGCTGCGGTCGCGGCGCTGGTCGAAGCGGTGCGGCAGGCAGGCGACGCCGACGCCCGCTTCGTCGTCGTCCAGGACTATGTCGCCCAGCGGCTGGCCGCGGCGGCTCGCCCGCCGGACCCAGCGGTAGT
>JANNVY010000519.1:0-6625 GCA_031408375.1 Pseudomonadota bacterium
TCCTGAACGTGCTGATCGAGAGCGACCCCTTCCTC
Organism: Pseudomonadota bacterium; assembly: GCA_031408375.1. GTDB lineage: Bacteria > Pseudomonadota > Alphaproteobacteria > Caulobacterales > Caulobacteraceae > JAEZEZ01. The sequence goes on from JANNVY010000519.1 coordinate 36, forward strand.
GGCCGTCTGCTGACCGGCCGGATCGAGAGCGGCAAGGCCGCGCCGGGCATGGCCATCAAGGCCCTGTCGCGCGACGGCAAGACCATCGAACAGGGCCGGATCACCAAGGTGCTGGCCTTCCGCGGCCTGAAGCGTCAGCCGGTCGACGAGGCCGAGGCGGGCGACATCATCGCCATCGCCGGGATGAGCAAGGCCACCGTGGCCGACACCCTGTGCGCGCTGGAAGTCACCGAGGCCCTGCCCGCCCAGCCGATCGACCCGCCGACCATCTCCATGACCGTGTCGGTCAACGACAGCCCGCTGGCCGGCCGCGAAGGCGACAAGGTCCAGTCGCGCGTGATCCGTGACCGCCTGCTGAAGGAGGCTGAAGCCAACGTCGCCATCCGTGTCACCGAGACCGGCGGCAAGGACGCCTTTGAAGTGGCCGGACGCGGCGAGCTGCAGCTGGGCGTGCTGATCGAGAACATGCGCCGCGAGGGCTTCGAACTGTCGATCAGCCGGCCGCGCGTGGTCTATCAGATCGCCGAGAACGGTGAACGGATGGAGCCGATCGAGGACGTCGTCATCGACGTCGACGACGAATACACCGGCGTGGTCATCGAGAAGCTGTCGGCCCGCAAGGCCGAGCTGAAGGACATGGGCCCGTCCGGCGCGGGCAAGACCCGGATCACCCTGATGGCGCCGTCGCGCTCGCTGATCGGTTACCAGGGCGAATTCCTCACCGACACCCGCGGCTCGGGCGTCCTGAACCGCGTGTTTTCCCACTATGAGCCGCACAAGGGCTTCATCGAGGGCCGCACCAAGGGCGTGCTGATTTCCAACTCCGACGGCGAGACCGCTTCGTTCGCCCTGTGGAACCTGGAAGACCGCGGCGTCATGTTCGTGGGCGCCGGCGAGAAGGCCTATCAGGGCATGATCATCGGCGAGAACTCGCGGATCGACGATCTGGACGTCAATCCGATGAAGGCCAAGCAGCTGACCAACGTGCGCGCTTCGGGCAAGGACGAGGCGATCCGCCTCACCCCGCCGCGCCGCCCCACCCTGGAACAGGCGATCGCCTATATCGACGAGGACGAACTGGTCGAGGTGACGCCCAAGTCGATCCGCCTGCGCAAGCAGGTGCTCAACCCGTCCTTCCGCAAGAAGCGCGTGCGCGAGGACTGAGGCTCCGGCCCCGATCCCATTCATCACAGGGTTTCCGCACCGCGGCGCGGAGGTCCCAAGTCGAAAACATGGCGGCGAGGTGAACGCCTCGCCGCTTTCGCGCGTCAGGCCTCATTCACCCCCCAGGTGCGCATCCTTCGCCTACGGCACGAGGATTGAACCTCACCGGTGTAGGCGTCCCGGAATGAAACGGGGCGCCACAAACAAGGATGGACCGGGGGTAAGAGGCACGCCATGGCGACCGACATTGATCTTCATCTGGGCAAGAGGCTGCGGCGTCGTCGTCGCCTTCTCGGCCTGACCCAACAACAGCTCGCCAATTCGGTGGGCATCCGCTTCCAGCAGATCCAGAAGTACGAGTGCGGCGCGAACCGCATTTCGGCGGCGCGTCTGTGGCAGCTCTCCGAAGCGCTCGAGACGCCCGTCGGTTACTTCTACGACGGCCTGGCCGAAGCGGCGGAGCGCCAGAACCTCGAAGCCGACCGTGGCGGGGAGATGTTCTCGCGCAAGGAAACCCTGGATCTGATCCAGGCCTATTACCAGCTGTCGGAGCGCCCGCGCCGCCGCCTGCTCGATCTCGCCAAGTCGCTGCACAACGAAGGCGACGCGGCCTAGTCCCTTTCAGTACCGCGTTGAGTACGAGTGCCCAGTACCGCTTCGCTTAGCCGAAATGCTTTCCAGTCCTTGGCGACCAGGCCGCGCAGGCCCCCCACCGAACGCAATTGGATCGGGGCCTGCGCGGTTTCCGCTTGAGATGGCGCGAACTAATTGAATTAGCTTCAGAATATACAAATTCACCGCTGACAACCCCGTGCTGTGCCGCGCATTGGCGCGGACGGCCCGCTGACTTCCCTGGCCCGACCGGCCGATCAGGCGGTACGCTGGCTCGTCGTGGCGGCATCGGGCCGGCGGTCTCGCCGCAACGGCCAGGGCCGGGCCCAAGGCTTGCCGCCGCCTGAGCCGTGAACGAGCCCGTAGAGCGCCGGCAGGACCAGCAGCGTGAGCAGGGTCGATGACAGCACGCCCCCGATCACCACGGTGGCGAGCGGCCGCTGCACTTCGGCCCCGGCGCCCACGTTGAACGCCATGGGCACGAAGCCGAGGCTCGCGACCAGGGCGGTCATGAGCACCGGCCTCAGCCGGGTCAGGGCGCCCTCGGAGATCGCCGCATCGAGCGGCTTGCCCTCCGCGAGCAGGCTCCTGATGAAACTGACCATCACGACCCCGTTCAGAACCGCGACCCCGGACAGGGCGATGAACCCGACCCCGGCCGAAATCGACAGCGGCAGGTCACGGAGCAACAGGGCGGCGACACCGCCCGTCAGGGCCAACGGCACGCCCGAGAACACGATGGCGGCGTCCTTCGCTGAACGGAACAGCCAGTAGAGCAGACCGAAGATGAGCAGCAGCGCCGCGGGCACCACGAGCTGAAGGCGTTTCGCCGCCGAGATCAGCTGCTCGAAGGTGCCGCCATAGGTGACCCAGTAACCGCTCGGCACCTCGACCTCGGTTCCCACCCGCTGCTGGACCTCGGCAATGAACGAGCCCAGGTCGCGGTCACGGACGTTGGCGGTGACCACCACCCGCCGCTTTCCGTTCTCGCGGCTGATCTGGTTGGGCCCGGTGCTGACCTCGACCCCGGCAACGTCGGCGAGGGGAACGAAACCTCGTGTGCCCGTCGCCGCCGGAGGCAGGGGAATCCTCAGTCGACCGATTTCGTCGACATTGCTGCGGATGGATTCGGGGAGGCGGACCACCACGTCGAATCGTCGGTCGCCTTCGAAAACCTCGCCCGCGACGGCGCCGCCGAGGGAGGCGGAAACCGTATCCTGCACATCCTGAACATTCAGCCCCAGGCGGGCGAGGGCCGAACGGTCGGGCGTGATCTGGAGGACGGGAAGGCCGGTGACCTGCTCGAGCCCGACGTCCTGGGCGCCTTCGATGCCGCCCACGACGCCCTCGATCTCCTTGCCGACCGCCAGCAACTGATCGAGGTCGTCGCCGTAGACCTTCACGGCCACGTCCGCCCGCACGCCTGAGAGCAGCTCGTTGAATCGCATCTGGATGGGTTGGGTGAACTCGTAGTTGTTGCCGGGAATCTCGGCGACTGCCGCTTGCAATTCACGGAGCAGCTGGGCCCTCGGCTTGCGGGGGTCGGGCCAGTCCTTGCGGTCCTTGAGCATGATGAAGGTATCGGCCACCGAGGGCGGCATCGGGTCGGTCGCCACCTCGGCGGTGCCCATCTTGGCCACGACCCGCTCGACCTCGGGCAGTCGCTTGATCCGGGCCTCCAGCGCCGTCTGCATCCGGATGGCCTGGGAAAGGCTCGTTCCGGGGATGCGCAGGGCGTGCATGGCGATGTCGCCTTCGTCGAGGTTCGGGATGAACTCGGAGCCCATGCGGCTGGCCACAAGGCCGGTCAGCAGGAGCAGGACGGCCGCCCCGGCGACCACCGCAACGCGAAAGCGCAGGGCCATCGCGAGCGCGGGCTCGTAAGTCTTGCGGGCCACCCGCATCACCCTGCTTTCCTTTTCCTGCACCTTGCCGGTCAGGAACATGGCGATGGCGGCAGGTACGAAGGTGAGCGACAACACCAGGGCAGCGGTCAGCGCCAGGACCACGGTGATGGCCATGGGGTGGAACATCTTTCCCTCCACGCCGGTGAGGGCGAAGATCGGGACATAGACGAGGGTGATGATCAGCACCCCGAACAGGGACGGTCGGATGACTTCGCCGGTAGCGCTGGCGGTCAGTTCGAAGCGTTCCTCTCGAGTCATCACGCGGCCCAGCCGGTGCTGGGCCTCGCCGAACCGGCGCAGGCAGTTCTCGACAATTATCACGGCGCCATCGACGATCAGGCCGAAGTCCAGCGCGCCGAGGCTCATCAGATTCCCCGACACCCGCGACTGCACCATGCCGGTGATGGTCAGCAGCATGGAGAGCGGAATGATCGCCGCCGTGATCAGGGCGGCGCGTATGTTTCCAAGCAGCAGGAACAGCACGACAACCACCAGCAGCGCGCCTTCGACCAGGTTCTTCTCGACGGTGTGGATCGTCCGGTCGACCAGTTCGGTCCGGTCATAGACGGGCGTGGCCACGACCCCGGCAGGCAGGGCCCGGGCGGCCACTTCGAGGCGCTGGGCGACTGCGAGGGCCACGGTGCGGCTGTTCTCGCCAACCAGCATGAACACGGTGCCGAGCACGACCTCGCGTCCGTTCTCGGTGGCGGCGCCGGTGCGCAATTCCTCGCCCATGATCACGTCGGCGACATCGGCCACCCGGATCGGGATGCCGCCGCGGTTGGTCACGATCACCGAGCGCAGGTCTTCCACGCCGGCGGCCTGGCCGGGGATGCGGACGAGGTATTGCTCGCCGTATCGTTCGACGTAGCCGGCGCCGACATTGGCGTTGTTGCGACCGAGCGCCTCGATCACGTCGGTCATGGTGAGGCCGAAGGCCGACAGCCGTTCCGGCCAGGGCGTGACGTGATATTGCCGTTCGAACCCGCCGATGGTGTTGACTTCCGTCACACCGCGGGTGTTGCGAAGCTGTGGGCGGATCACCCAGTCCTGCAGGGTTCGCAGGTCTTCCGGGGTGTAGGCGGTCCCGTCGGGCTTGCGGGCCTGCGGCTCGGCGTCCAGCGTATACATGAAAATTTCGCCGAGCCCGGTGGCGATGGGACCCATTTCCGGAGCCAGGCCAGGGGGCAGTTGGCCACGGGCGATCTGGAGGCGCTCGTTGACCAGCTGACGGGCGAAATAGATGTCGGTGCCGTCGGCGAAGACCGCCGTCACCTGGCTCAACCCGTAGCGTGAGACCGAGCGGGTGTACTGGAGCCCCGGCAGGCCCGCGATCGCGGTCTCGACGGGGAAGGTGACGCGCTGCTCGGCCTCGAGCGGAGAATAGCCGTGCGCCTCGGTGTTGATCTGCACCTGGACGTTGGTGATATCCGGCGTGGCATCGATGGGCAGGCGCTGGAAGCTCCACACGCCGAGGGCGGCCGAAAGCGCCGCCAGGGCCAGGACCAGCCAGCGGAAACGGATGGAGAGCGCGACGATGCGTTCGAGCATGGTGCGCGCCCCTAGTGGTCGTGGCTCGCGCCGGACTTCTCTATGTCCGCGCGGATGAGGAAGGCTCCATCGACAACGTAGATGGTCCCGGGCTCAAGGCCGCCCAGGACCTCGGTCCATTCCGGCGTCTGGCGGCCGAGTTCGAGCATGCGCACCTCGTAGGTGTCGCCGACCCTGGCGAACACCACGGTGAAGTCCCGGAAGCGCTGCAAGGCCCTTGTGCGGACCGCCAGGGGGACGGCGTGGCCCGCGACCTGGAATGATCCCTCCACGCCCATGCCCGGCCTGAACACGGATGCAAGAGACGTGGGAATGGCGACGTGCGCCTGCAGGGTCTGGCTGGCGATGTCGGCGGTGGGCAGGATCGCCTCGACGCGGGACGTGGCGCGGCTCTCGCCTGACAGGCTCCGGACCACCACCGGCTGGCCGACGCGAATCCGCTCGGCATCGCGGGGATAGATGAAGAACTCCGCATGCAGGCGGTCGGGATTGGCGATGACATAGAGCGGCTGCTCGTAGGCGACATCGCCCACGTTGACGTTCTTGCCGACGATGACGCCGGAGATCGGCGCCGGGATGGCGTAGGTCTGAAGGCTGCTGCTCGACTCCACACGGGCCAGTATCTGACCCTTCCTCACCCGTTGGCCGAGGGTAGCGGTCATGGCCATGACCCGGCCAGGATACCAGGCCCGGACCTCGCCCCGGCCTTCCGGAGTGATCTCGATCCGGCCGGCCACGTCGACCAGCTCGGCTACCATAGCCGGGCCGGCGCGCTCCACGGTGACGCCTCCGGCGCTCGCCGCCTCGGCGGAGATGGTCGTGCGGCCCTCGTAGGACGGATAGGCCCAGCGATGCCGCCGCCCGCCCTCGGTCGCCTGCACCAGCACGTCGAACGAGTGCGGCTCGATCACCACCCCGCTCCCGCGGAGGTACCCCGCGCCGGGGGTGAACGTGAACCGGTCGACGCGCCCGCCAAGGCGGCTCAGCTGTACGGTGAGCTGCACCCCGGCCGGTTCGACGGGCTTGTCCTTGCGGTAGGCGTAGACCCGGAACTCGGGATCCACGCCATCCTCGAAGATGGTCATCTCCACGGCGAAGTCGCCGTCACGTAGCATACGCCCGCGGTGGGGCCCGCGTTCGTATTCCGCGGCCGCGGCGCCGGGTTCGTCAGCGGGAGATTCCTTCTTCCCTTCCCCGCAGCCGGTGAGCGTGGTGAGGGCGATCAGGCCGGCCAGCGCCAGCGCGCCGACGTTCAGGGGGCGATGCATCAGCGGGTCTCCGTACGGGTAGTCAGGCCGGCGTGGCGGGCGGTCAGGCGGTCAAGCGCCGCCTGCTCCAGATGGAAGGACCTGAGCA
>JANNVY010000520.1:0-3867 GCA_031408375.1 Pseudomonadota bacterium
GTCAACGCCTACGGGGACTCGGTCATCTTCGGCGGCATGAAGAGCGACACGCAAGGCCAGGTGCGCGCCTCCATGAACGCCGTCTGCGCGCGGCGGCTGCTTGACTGCATGCGTTTCGACACCTTCCCGCCCAGCGATGACCGCCCCTTCGCCGACGCCGGCATTCCCGTCGTCAGCGTCGGCCAGCAGCCCGCCGCTGACGCCCACCAGATGTGGCTGCTGATGCACAAGGGGCCCCAGGCGGGCCTGGCCCAGGGCGTGGTCCCGCGCGTCTTCACCCTGATCCACACCCCCGCCGACGTCATGGGCGCGGTCGAGCCGGCGGCGGTCAACCGCGCCTTCGAACTGGCCTTCGACCTGATCCAGGACCTGGACGACCGGTACGCGGCCACACCGCGATAAGATCGGCGGTGGAAGGGCCTGTGTGGTGGCGCGGCGTCACCCCGGCGGTATCGATCGCCGTGCGTTGACTTCCAACCCTCACAGGACCAAAACGCCGGTATCCACTCACCTTTCGCCCCCGCCCAACTTTCTTGGCCACGGGGGCCTTTGTCATTCTGGAGGTTCGCCGTGCCGGGTCATCTGATGGGAGTCTACAACCGCGCGCCGCTGGCGTTTGAACGCGGTGAAGGCGCCCGCCTCTACGGCACGAACGGCGAGGTCTACCTCGACTGCGTCGGCGGCATCGCCACGGACGCGCTGGGCCACTGCAACCCGATCCTGGTCAAGGCGCTGACGGATCAGGCCAACAGGCTGTGGCACATCTCCAACATCTACCAGATCCCCGGCCAGGAAGAGCTGGCCGACAAGCTGGTCGCCAACTCCTTCGCCGACGTGGTGTTCTTCACCAACTCCGGCACCGAGGCCGTCGAGTGCGCGCTGAAAACCTGCCGCAAGTTCCACTCGGCCAACGGCGCGGCCGAGGACAAGATCGACATCATCGGCTTTGACGGCTCGTTCCACGGCCGCACCTATGCGGCGGTGAACGCAGCGGGAAATCCCAGCTACACCGACGGCTTCGGGCCGCGCCTGCCGGGCTATCTGCAGTGCAAGTTCGGCGACATGGAAATGCTCGCCTCAATGATGGGCCCGACCACCGCCGGCATCATCATCGAACCGGTCCAGGGCGAGGGCGGCGCGCGCGCCGTCACCCACGCCGACCAGCGCAAGATGCGCCAGCGCTGCGACAAGCACGGCGCGCTGCTGATCTACGACGAAGTGCAGTCGGGCATGGGCCGCACCGGCAAGCTCTGGGCGCACGAGTGGTCGGGCGTGACGCCGGACATCATGGCCATCGCCAAGGCGCTCGGCGGCGGCTTCCCCATCGGCGCCTGCCTGGCCACCGAACACGCCGCCAAGGGCATGGTCGTGGGCGCCCACGGCTCGACCTTCGGCGGCAACCCGCTGGCCATGGCCGTCGGCATCGCCTCCTTCGACGAGATCAATTCCAAGAAGATCCTCGACAACGTCAATGAGATCGCGGGCTACCTGAACCAGCAGCTGACGGGCCTCAAGGACCGCTTCCCGGACGTCATCGCCGACATCCGCGGCAAGGGCCTGCTGGTCGGCATCAAGCTGGTGCCGAACAATCGCGAGTTCATGAACATCGCGCGCGAGCACAACCTGCTGGTCGCTGGCGGCGGCGACAACCTGGTGCGCCTGCTGCCGGCGCTAAACATCACGATCGAAGACGCCCGCGAGGCCATCGAGAAGTTCGAGCTGGCCTGCGAAACCGCCCGCGCCAAGGCGGCGGCGTGACCGCACCGCGCCACTTCATCGATCTCTGGAAACTGAGCGCCGCGGACCTGCGCTCGATCCTCGACGACGCCAAGGCCCGCAAGGCCGCGCGCAAGGGCTGGCCCAAGGGCCGCGTCGACGCCGACGCGCCGCTGAAGGACCGCGTCCTGGCCATGGTGTTCGAGAAGAACTCGACCCGGACCCGCTTCTCGTTCGACGCGGCGATCCGCCAGCTGGGCGGACAGGGCATCATCGCCAACGCGGCCGATATGCAGCTGGGTCGCGGCGAGCCGATCGAGGACACCGCGCGGGTGCTCTCGCGCATGGTCGACGCGGTGATGATCCGCGCCAACCGGCACGACGACGTGGAGCGCTTCGCCCAGGCCTCGACCATCCCGGTGATCAACGGCCTGACCGACAAGAGCCACCCCTGCCAGATCCTGGCGGACCTGCAGACCATCGAAGAGCATCGCGGCAATGTCGCGGGCCAGACGATCGCCTGGGTCGGCGACGGCAACAATGTCTGCGCCAGCTTCATCCATGCGGCGCCGAAGTTCGGCTACCGCCTGCGCATCGCCTGCCCGCCGCAGTACCACCCCGATCTCTACGATCTGGCCCGCGCCCAGCAGGAGGGCGGCGAGGTGCTGCTGATGGACGACCCCAAGATGGCCGTCGCCTCGGCCGACGTGGTGGTCACCGACACCTGGGTGTCCATGGGCGACGACGACCACGAAGAGCGCATGGAGGCCTTCGACACCTACACCGTCGACGAGCGGCTGATGGAGACGGCGGCGTCCGACGCCATCTTCCTCCACTGCCTGCCCGCCCACCGCGGCGAGGAAGTCACCGACGCGGTGCTGGACGGCGACCAGAGCCAGGTCTGGGACGAAGCCGAGAACCGCATCCACGCCCAGAAGGCCGTCCTGAACTGGTGCTTCGGGGGGTAGGGCGCGACCACTCTTACCCCCTTGAGGGCTAAGAAGGGCCCCATGCACCGGAGCGCTGGCAGGCGCGTAGGTCCTTGCATGGGAGATCGGGGGTCGCTCCTGCCCACGACGCCTGCGAGCGATCCGGGGCGGCATGGCGCCGAGCGCCGTAGCGCGACCCCCGATCTCCCGCGCAAGAATCTTCCCCCGGCTGCCGCCGGGGTCCGATGCGCGGGGCCCTCTTACCCCTCAAGGGGGGTAAGAGCCGTGGGAGCCTACACCCGCGCCATGAACGCCAGGCTCTTCGCCCAGGCGTCGTCCCGCGCCGCCCGCGTACCTTCCGCCGTGCCGCCGAACTCGATGCGGTAGGGTCCGGAGCCGTAGGCCGTCATCCCCGGGCCGGGCCCCATCATCAGGTGGCTGGCGTCGTCGTAGCGGATGTGGTCGCGCGGCCCGCGTTTTCCCTTCGCCGCCATGCGCGCCATCGCGGCCTCGGCCATGCGCGAGGAGGGCCAGATCTGGTCGGCGGTGGTCGAGAGCAGGAGCACCCGGCCGCGGATCTTCTCCACCGGAATGGCGGCGGCGGCCAGGGCTTCGGGCGGGCCGTCCAGGGTCTTGATGAAGCCTTCGACCATGGGCTTGCCCGGCTCGTAGCTGTCACGCGCGTAGGGCAGGGGCTTGCCCTCAAAGGTCCAGCCGGCGCCTTCCGGCCCGACGGCGCCCCAGCGCAGGTGGCTCGGCACGTAGGCGATCACGCCGGCCACGTCGCGGCGCATGGACGCCAGTTGCAGCACCAGCTCGCCGCCGCGGCTCTCGCCCATCAGCACGATCTTGCGGCGGTTAACCTCGGGCCGCTGCTTCAGCCAGTCGATGCCCTTGAAGAAGTACTCGAGCGGGATGTCCTTCAGCTGGGCCGGCAGGGTCGTCAGATTGCCGCCCGTGAAGCCCTGGAAATAGGCCAGGGCCAGCACCGGATAGCCGGCGGTCGCCAGCAAGGTCGCCACCTTGGGATCGGGGAAGCCGCCGTTCGATCCGCCCAGCAGCAACACGGCGGCGCGGTTCCGGGCGATCGGCGGGGCGTAGTAGCGCCCGACGAGGCCGTCGACGGCGATCTCGGCCATGATCGGCTCGGCCGCCAGGGCCTGGGGCGCCAACGCCGCGGTCGCTCCGAAGGCGCCCAGCGCCACAATGAATTGTCTGCGCC
>JANNVY010000521.1:0-7432 GCA_031408375.1 Pseudomonadota bacterium
CAGAGGGAAGGTGGGTCAGGCGATGATGTCCGGCCGGTTGCGGTCCTGCTGGCGGTTGATCTCGTCCTTCAGCATCAGCTTGCGGCGTTTCAGGCGCGCGATCATCAGTTGATCGGGCAGGGGAAGGATCTCCAGCGCTCGGATCGAGGCGTCCAGATCAGCGTGCTCCTGCAGCAGGTCGGTGACCCGGCCGTTGAGGACCGTAAGCTTGGGGCCAGTGGACGGGCCGTCGTCGTTCATTTCGAGGTCGAATCTCACGAGCGCCCGGCGGCGCGATCAGGCCGACGACTATAGCGGAATCAGCTCGCCGCCGAAAGCAGAACAGCCAGGCTTTGCAGTTGCGCGCGCGGCGTCGCGCCGCCCCAGGCGCGCGCCGCGGCGACCAGGGCCGCGTCGGTTTTGGCCGGCCTGGCGCCGGCCTCCACGCTCTCCAGCGCCGCCAGCGAGGCGCGCTCGGCCCTCAGCTCCACGGCCTTGATCTCGGCGCGCACCGACTCGCGGGCGGCGGGGTCGAGGTCGGGGATGGGCTTCTTGAGTGATCGACGCAGGGTGCGCAGCGGCAGCACCACCGAGTCCTCCCAGGTCCGCGCGATATCGGCGGCTTCCTCATAGGCGTCCTCGTCAAGCGGCCGCCCGGTCTCGCCCGCCCAGCCGGCCCAGAGCAGCAGGCAGACGTTCTGTTCGTTGACGTCCTGGAGGTCGAGCAGGGCCTCGCGCACCTTCGGCGCCGCGTAAACCTTCAGAGCCCACTCCCAGAGGCTCATTCGGAGATCGGTCCCACGTCGCGGCCCCAGCGCTTCACCCGCGCCCAGTCCAGGTCGAAGATATCGAGCGTGCGGCCCACGGCCTGGTTGACCAGGTCGTCGATGGTCTGGGGCTCGGCGTAAAAGGCGGGCATGGGGGGCGCGATGGTGGCGCCCATCTCGGCGAGTTTGGTCATGGTGCGCAGGTGGCCCAGGTGCAGCGGCGTCTCGCGCACCATCAAGACCAGCGGGCGGCGCTCCTTCAACGTCACGTCGGCGGCGCGGGTGAGCAGGGACGCGGTCACGCCGGTGGCGATCTCGCTCATGGTCCGGACGGAACAGGGCGCCACGACCATACCCAGGGCCTTGAACGAGCCCGAGGCCACCGAGGCCCCGATGTCGCCGGCCTTGTGCACGACGCACGCCTTGGCCTGGACCTCGGCCAGGGAAAGGCCGGTCTCCTGGCCCAGGGTCAGGGCCGCCGCCTTGGAGACAATCAGGTGGCTTTCGACGCCCAGCTCGGAAAGCGCTTCGAGCAGACGCACGCCATAGATGGCGCCGGAGGCTCCGGAGATCCCTACGACCAAACGGTTTGCGGTGTCGTTCAAGTCAAGCTCCGTAACATTTATCCCGGAAATGTGACTCTACAGATCACGCGTGCGGGTGTGTCATTCCAATGCTGCTAACCAGAAGGAGGCGCAACCCATGGCGATCGACGCCCGCCTGAGCGAACTCAACGCCAGGCACCGCTCGCTCGACAAGGCCATCGAGGCCGAACTGTCCCATCCGGGCGCGGACTCGCTGACCCTGGTAGTGTTGAAACGTCGAAAGCTGAGGCTGAAGGAGCAAATCGAGGGGCTTCGTTCCCCCGCCCATTAGCCTCGTTGTGAAACGGGCCGCCCCATGGGGCGGCCCGTTTGCATTTCACAGACCTGCTGAGGCGTCGTCGTGACTAGGCGTCGTCGTCGGCTTCAGTCGCCCAGACGTCTGCGACCTGAAGCTCGCGCTCCGGCGCGGCCTCCTCGGCCACAACCGCGCCGGTCTCGGCCGCCGGTTGCAGGGTCGCGCCGGCGACCTCGCCGCGCTTGGCAGCCTCCTTATTCTTCTTGTCGGAAGCCTTCTTGACTACGGCGTCCAGCTCCAGCTGACCCACGAGGCCCAGGCTTACGGGATCGACAGGCTTGATGGCGCCGATGTTCCAGTGGGTGCGGTTGCGCACCTGGTCGATGGTGGCCTTGGTGGTGCCGAGCAGTTTGGAGATCTGGGCGTCGGTCACCTCGGGGTGATTACGCAGGAACCAGGCGATGGCGTCCGGTCGGTCCTGGCGGCGTGACACGGGCGTATAGCGCGGCGCCTTCTTGGTGACCTTGAGCAGATCCTGGTGCTTACCGACCAGGGCCTTCATGCGATATTTCGGATCGGCCTCGGCCTTTTCCAGCTGCTCACGCGAGAGCTGGCCGTTGGTGATCGGGTCGGCGCCGCGGATGTCGCGCGCGACCTCGCCATCGGCGATGCCCTTCACTTCCAGGTGGTGCAGGCCGCAGAAGTCGGCGATCTGCTCGAAGGTCATGGAGGTATTGTCCACGAGCCAGACGGCGGTGGCTTTCGGGTAGAGAACTTGGTCGCTCATTGCGGCGCTCCAGAAACGACGGCGCCCGGCCTTTCGGCCGGGCGGGTTGGTGGGGCCAGTCTATAATCACCTTCCGCGCGCAAGGGAACGGCAATCGTGCGGGCCTGCCGTCAGAAGCCCCGCTCGGCGGCCGCAAGGTTGAGGCACTCAGCCAGGCGGGCGCGCCAGACGCCGCCAGCGGCGCTCTCGGCCATCGCCGCGTCCAGGTCGATCCAGGCCGACGGAGTGGGGTCCAGCGGTCTGTGACGGCCCGGGCCGATGCAGACCAGCCGCAGCTCCGATCCCGGGCCGGGATTGGCGATGATCGCCAGATGGATCGGCAGGGCCAGCTGGCCATGTTCGCGGATCCGGCCCCGCGCGCAGGTCTCGCGGTTGACCGCCCGGCCGCAGGCCTTCAGCCTTTTGACGGCCATCTGCGCCCGTTCCGAGACGATCAGTCCGTCCTGAGCCAGCGCCGCCACGAGGGCGTCGATCCGTTCGCCGGTCCCGAAGTCGACGCCCGGGGCCTCGACCGACACAACGGCGACGGGGACGGGCGCCGCCTGGGCGGGCGCCGACAGGGTGGCCGCGAAGGCGAGGGCGAGGACGCTTCTCATGGCCGGAAGAGAGGCCGGAAGCGCGGCGCGGTCAACGCTACGCAAGCAGCACCACCTTGCCGAAGTGAGCGGCGCCTTCCAGCAGGGCGTGGGCCCGGGCAGCGTCAGCCAGCGGGAAGGTCTGGTCGATCACGGGCGCCAACTTGCCCGCCTCCACCCAGGGCCAGACGGTCGCTTCGACGGCGGCGGTGATGCGCGCCTTCTCGTCGGCGTCACGAGGGCGAAGGGTCGAGCCGGTCAGGACCGCGCGCTTGGCCATCAGACGGAAGACCGGGACCGCGATCTCGGCTCCACCTTGCGCGGCGATGTAGACGATGCGGCCCCCGGTGTTCAGGGCCAACAGGTTCTTCTCGAAATAGGGTCCACCGACCATGTCGAGGACGACGTCGACGCCGCCGAAGGCCTTCGCCGCTTCGCCGAAGTCGTCTGTCGAGGCGTCGATGGCCAGGTCCGCCCCTAGGGCCAGCGCCTGCGCAGCCTTGTCCGCGCCGCGGGCCGTGGCGATGACCTTCGCGCCGGCCGCCTTGCCCATCTGGATGGCCGTGGTGCCGATGCCGGAGCCGGCGCCGTGAACCAGCAGAGTCTCGCCGGCTTTCAACGCGCCATGTTCGAAGACATTCGCCCAGACGGTGAAAACCGTCTCAGGCAGGGCCGCGGCCTGGATAAAATCGAGCCCTTTCGGGACCGGAAGGGCGTGGCGGGCGTCGACTTTGGCGTATTCGGCATAGCCCCCGCCGCCCAGCAGCGCGCAGACCCGGTCGCCCGGTGACCAGCGGCCCGCGCCCGTGACCACCTCGCCGGCGACTTCGAGGCCAAGCGTATCGGGCGCTCCGGGCGGCGGGGGATAGGCGCCCAGGCGCTGGAGGATGTCCGGGCGGTTGACGCCCGCCGCCCGCACCCGGATGAGTATTTCTCCCGGCCCCGCTTCGGGGACCGGAATCTCCACGATCTCAAGGTCTTCGGCCCCGCCCCGGCCGCCGCGGACGGCGATGGCGCGCATCTGGGTTGGCGGCATGGCTTGCATCCTCGTCGCGGCGGCGTTCCAATAGGACGTTGTTCGGTAAACGACCAAGGGAGGATCGCGTCCGTGTTCGACGAATCGCTTCCCCGCCCCACGGGCCGCGGTGCGCTCCTTGCTGAGCTGGGCAAGGAGGATCTGGACCTCTACTCGGTCGAAGAACTCAATGAACGCATAGGCCAGCTTGAAGCCGAGGCCGAGCGCTGCCGCGCCAAGCTGGCGGGGAAACAGGCGCGCATGAGCGCCGCCGACGCGCTGTTCTCGATCAAGCCTTAGGCAAGCGCGTACAGTAAAACAGTTCTTCGGGGCGCTGGCCGCATATCCTGGTTGGCGAATGGCACGGGCGTTGCAGAGCGGTCGCGGTTCAAGGCGGCGTGTTTGCCGACCGATTTGAGGGGCTTGGAGTATGGCTGAGTCAGTCGCAGAAGTTTCGCCTGCGAGAGCCGAGGTGGTCCGCGATTTCGCGGGCTCCGAGCTATTTGAGCGCACCTTCGCCGAGGGCATGGAGCTGGTCGAGGAGACCGCGACCTACCTCGACGGCGAGGGCCGCCGTGATTCCAAGCTGCTGTCGCGGGGCGGGGCCCTCAGCTACGCTGGCGAGAGCATGCGCCTGACCACGCGCCTGATGCAGGTGGCCTCGTGGCTGCTGGTGCAGCGGGCGATCCGCGAGGGCGACATGGATGCGCGCGAGGCCTGTTTGTCGCGCTATCGCCTGGGCGCCCAGTCGGTCTGCCAGGCCGAGCCGGCGGAATGCCTGGAAGAGATGCCCGCGGCCCTGATCTATCTGCTGGAGCGGTCTGCGCGGCTCTATGAGCGCGTGCTGCACCTGGACCGCCGTATGTTCCTGGACGCGCCCACCGACGAGGGCGCCCATCCGGTGCGTTCGCAGCTGGACCGGTTGCAGGCGGCGTTCGGCCGGTGAGCGACCAGCCCGAAGACAAACCGCCCGCAAACGAGACCCCCATTCAGCGCGCCCTGCGCCTGAAGATGGCCGCCATCGACGCCAAGCCCAAGCCCCCTCGCGGCGGCAAGTTCCAGCGTCAGCAGGCGGAAGGCGGCAAGGGCGCCAAGTCCAAGCCCTGGATGTCGCGGTAGGGAGGCCCTACGGCCCGACGTCGCCCGCGGCGGGGCCCCTGGCCTCGATCAGCTGATCCATCGATCCCAGTCCGAGCGCCTTGGCCAGCTTGTCGTCACGGCCGTAGACGTCCTTGCGGAACGAGATGCGGCCCTCGCCGTCGAGGAAGGCTGTCCAGTAGAGCAGCCGCACCGGCACCGAACGGCCGAGCATCACGCGCCGTGACTGGCCAGACGCTTGATGAGCGTCGAACTGGGCCAGCGCCTCTGGATTGAAGCCCAGGATCATGCGCGCGAAGGCCACGGCGTCCTGCACCCGGATACAGCCGTGCGACAGGTGACGGTTGGTGTTGGCGAAGAAGCGCTTGGACGGGGTGTCGTGCAGGTAGATGGCGTAGGGGTTGTCGATCTCGAACTTGACCAGGCCAAGGGCCGAGTTCGGCCCTGCGCGCTGAACCACCCGGCCGCCGGTCATGTACATGCCGCGCGCCGCCATGTAGCCGGCGCCCTTGGGAATAATTTCCTTGGCGGCGATCCCGGCGGGCACGTTCCACGGCGGATTGGCCATCACCGACTGGAAGGGGGCTTCCAGGCTGGGAGTCTGCGTGCGGGTGGCCCCGGGGACCACGCGCGTGCCGTAGAAAGGCTTGCCGTCGCGCCAGTACACCAGGATGGCGGCCGCGACATTCACCTCGATGCGTTCGGGCGCGAGATCCCGGGCCAGCCACCGCCGCCGCTCCATATTGGTGGCGATCTGGCGCATGCGGTCCTTGGCAGTCGCTTGCAGCTCGACCTGGGTGTCGTCGCCCAGCACGCCGTCGGGGCCGAGGCCATGGCGGGTCTGGAACTTCTTCACCGCCGCGACCAGGGTCGGGTTGTAGACGTTGGCGGCGGTGCCGGCGGGCGGGATGGCACCCTCAGGCGCGAGGTCGCCCTCGGCTACCAGGCGGGCCACCAGCGCAGGGATGCGCGCATCGACGGCGCCGGGCTGGACCTTCACGCCCGGACGCCAGGCGGGCCAGCCGCCACGGGTGGCGATGTCACGGTAACGCAGGAAGGCGGTGGTCAGCCCCTGATAGCCGCGATCGGCGGGGGGCAGTTGGTCGATCCAGGCCTGCAGGGCGTTGAGGCGCAGCGCCTGGTTCAGGCCGCCCGGCAGGTCGGCGTTGTGACCGCGAAGGGTCCAGATGGACTCCTGGGTGGTCGGGTCGATTCGTCCGAAGGACAGGGCCGAGCCATAGGCGAAGGCGGCGCGGGTCAGGCGCAGGTCGCGCTGGACCGGATCAGTCGCGCCGACGGGCGGCAGGAAGTCGCGCGGGTTCAGGCCGTGGCGCTCGGCGTCGTTGATCGCCGCCAGCAGGGTGGTCTCCGACTGGGGTGACCAGGACCGCTCATAGTTCCGCTGGGCGTAGAAGGCGCGCAGGTGGGCCGAATCGGTTCCGGTTCCGGTGGCCAGCACAGCCGCCTTCAGGGCGGGGTCGACCGGCGGCAGGACCGGGGCCGGCGGCAGAACGGTGCCGGCCGCCGGCGGTTGCCCGACTCCTGAGTAGGGTTGGGGTTGGGCCGGCGTGGTCTGGGCGGTGGCCTGTCCACAGACCACCGCGAGTGCGCCAAGTGCGATTAGGGTTTTGCGCATTCCTGGACCGCTCATTCGCCGAATAGGTTCAACATTGATCACTCAAGCACGTTTTCCCGCTGGAACGGAAGGGGCGCGTGATCCTGAACCCCAAACGCAAAAACGCCGGCGGCCCATAGGGTCGCCGGCGCCACAGGTTCCGCTTGCGCGGGACCCTACTTCTTCATGAACCCGCCGTACTTGGCCGCGAAGCGCGACACGCGGCCGCCGCGGTCCAGCAGGGTCTGGTTGCCGCCGGTCCACGCCGGGTGCGTGGAGGGGTCGATATCGAGGTTGAGCGTCGCGCCTTCCTTGCCGTAGGTGGAGCGCGTGCGGTAGGTCGTCCCGTCGGTCATCACTACAGTGATGAAGTGATACTCGGGGTGGATGTCCTGTTTCATCGGGCTTCAGCCTGAACCGGGCGAACGTCAGTCGCGGAAAATGGAAATGCCGCCGGAAGTCCGGCGGCGAGCGCGGGTCTATACACAATAGAGCCGTGGAAAGGCAAGGGCGGAGTCATTGACGGCCCAGATGAACCAGTCGGGATCCGGTCCCGCGCCTGATCCCGTCGCCAAGGGGCGGCCGGGCGCGGGCGCCGTGCTGGTCGACAAATTGAACGAGGCGGGCGATCGCCGCGGCAAGAGCCGCGACATCCGCCCGTTGCGCCGCCTGCTGCCGTACCTTTGGAAACACCGGGCCGAGGGCTTCCTGGCGGCGGTGTTCCTGCTGTTCTCGACGGGCGCCACCCTGGGCCTG
>JANNVY010000522.1:0-1593 GCA_031408375.1 Pseudomonadota bacterium
ACCTGCAGGTCGATGCGGTCGAACAGCGGGCCGGAAATGCGTCCCTGGTAGTCCAGCTGGCATCTCGGCGCCTTGCCGCAGGCGCCGCGCCCCTGGCCCCCGACGCCGCAGCGGCAGGGGTTCATGGCGGCCACCAGCTGCACCCGCGCCGGATACCTCACATGGTGGTTGGCGCGCGCCACCATCACCTCGCCGGTCTCCAGCGGCTGACGCAGGCTGTCCAGCACCTGGGGCGGGAACTCGGGCAGCTCGTCGAGGAACAGCACCCCGTTGTGGGCCAGCGACACCTCGCCCGGCTTGGCCCGCACCCCGCCGCCGACCAGCGCCGCCATCGAGGCCGAGTGGTGGGGACTGCGGAAGGGCCGGGCGCGGGTCAGCTCGCCCTTGGCGATTAGCCCCGCCATCGACCAGATCATCGAGGTCTCCAGCAATTCTTTCGTCGAGAGCGGCGGCAGCAGGCCAGGCAGGCGCATGGCCATCATCGACTTGCCCGACCCGGGCGGACCCACGAACAGCAGGTTGTGGCCGCCGGCCGCGGCGATCTCGAGCGCCCGCTTGGCCTGCTCCTGGCCCTTCACTTCGCGCAGGTCCAGCCCGCCGCCTGGCATGTGGATCGGCCCCGGTTCCGGCGGCCCCATGATCTGGACGCCGCGGAAGTGGTTCACCAGCGAGATCAGCGACCGCGGCGCCAGGATGGGCATCTCGCCCGCCCAAGCAGCCTCGGGCCCGTTGGCTTCCGGGCAGATCAGCCCCAAGCCCATGGCGTTGGCCGCCACCGCCGCGGGCAGGGCGCCGGCGATCGGCGCAATGGTGCCGTCGAAGCGCAGTTCACCCACCGCGGCCCAGCCGTTCAGCGAATCCTGGGGGATCACCCCCATGGCCGCCATCATGGCGAGCGCCACCGGAAGGTCGTAGTGGCTGCCCTCCTTGGGCAGGTCGGCGGGCGCCAGGTTGGCGACGATGCGCATGGCCGGCAGCGCGAGGCCCAGCCCGACAAAGGCCCCCCGCACCCGCTCGCGGCTCTCGGCCACCGCCTTGTCGGCCAGACCCACGATGTGGAAGGCGGGATTGGACTGGGTCCACGCGACCTCGACGTCGACGCGCCGCGCATCGACACCCTGAAACGCCACCGTGACGACCTGCCCGGCCATTGGACCCGTCCGCAACCCTTGCCGATCAAAGCACCATAACAGCGGTATTGCGTCAAGAACAAAAGCGGAACATCATGGGGTTGTCAGGGGTAAACTCTCATATTCATATGTAAGATCAATTACTTGTGCGCCACCCTAGTGCGCCGGGTTGGCGATGGATGACCGTATGAAGCCGTAGGTCGTCTCGCCCAGGCCCGAGATGATGAACTGGACCGCCAGCGCGCACAGGATCAGGCCCAGCACCCGCACCACGATCGCCATCCCCACCTTGCCGAGGATCTTGGAGATAGTGCCGGTCAGCATGAAGGCCAGCATGATGGCCGCGCCGGTCAGGCCGATGGCGCCCAGCCCCACCGCCACGCCGGACGGCCCCAGCTTGGCGGCGTCGCCGGCCTGGATGATCACGGCCGAAATGGCGCCCGGGCCGATCAGCAAGGGCATG
>JANNVY010000523.1:0-3707 GCA_031408375.1 Pseudomonadota bacterium
CCAGGGTCCAGGCCTGGCGTCGCGCAGAATCGGGAGCGCCGGCGGCCCGTTCCGCACCTGGTCGCCGAGGGTCCAGGGCTCGCTGGCACCTGCCATGGCCGCGCCGTCGCCCCAGGCCAGAAGCATCAGGGCCGCAGCGTATTTGTTGCTTGATCGCGACAGGTAGTGCTCGAAGTCGATCCCGCCGTCGATCACGACGTGGTCCTCGATATCCATACCGAGGTCGACCCCCAGCAACTCCCGGAAGGACCGCTCGGTCTTGCGTCGGTCCGTCGATGTCTGGCGCACCTGGGCCGGTTCGATGCGCAGGCTCGCCAGCGCGGGGTTGGCCTGCAGGATGGCCAGGCTGATCGGCGCCTTGGCCACCGAGCCGACGGGCATGCGGGCGAAGTTATGGTTGCGCTCGATCAGGGGGTCGGGTTGTAGCGATGCGGCCTGGCGCGCGCCCAGCTGGCTGCGGTCGCGAGGATAGGTGCCAAGCGCCAGCACCTCGCCGGTCTTCGCATCCATCAAGGTGACGCCGGCGGGGAAGGCCCGGCCGCCGGCGCGCAGCCGCTCGGCGCGGTCTTCCAGCGCGGACTGAGCCACGGCTTGCAGGCCGGAATCAATGGTCAGCTGGATCCCGGGCGCGTCACCGTCAGCCATCGCGGCCTCGGCGGCGCGCGCGAAACTGACCAGGCCGAGGTCCCGCACCCGCCCTCGGCCAGGCAACTGGCGCGACACGGCGGGATCGGCGAGTTCGAGGTCAAAGCGCGTCTCACGCCGATCATGGCGGAATCCAAGGGTGTCGTGCGGACTGAGCGACACGATCATCGGCGCCGCATCGCGCGGCGCCAGGTTGCGGCCGTTGAGCACCACGTCGACGCCGGGTGTGGTGAATACCTGCAGCAGCGTTCGGTCGCCCACGCGCAGCACAACCGCCACCGAGCCGCCGCCGTGCGCGAAGATGTAGCGCTGGGCCGACCGGGCGCCTTGAACCGGGCTCTCCAGGTCGATGGTCGACGCCACCGTGGCCGCGTGGGATTCGCCTTGCGGCGTCAGGCTGAGTTCGGCGCCTGAGTCGCGCGCCATCAGCACCGGCGTCGCCTGCCGGTCGCCCCGGTAGAGCAGGCTGCCGCTCCAGCCGCGTCCGGTCGCGAACGGTCCCAGGATGCGATGGGCGTCAGGGCGGATGGCCGACACACGGTCGGTGCCCTCCTCGACCTTCCAGACCGATGCGTCGGCGCGGCGCATGTCGGCGGCGAGATAGGAGCCGTTCATGAAGGCCTTGAAGGCCGGGTGTTCGACGGGCGCGAGTTCCGAGGGGATCACCCGCATGGGATCGGATCGGAGGTCGAGCTTGAGCCAGCCGCGGCCGGCAATCAGCTCGTTGACGATCTTGCGGTAGCCGGAGGCCTCGTAGACCGACGATGCCGGCCGTCCGACCACGGCCAGCAGCCAGGGCGCGGCGACCACGGCGATGAGCAGGGTCGCCAGCAGGGCGGGTGCGATGCGCGGGTCCGGTCCCCGGCCGGGTTGTGCGGGAGGCCTGGATCTAGCCATCGCGCGCCTCCCGCAGCCCGGTCAGGCCGAAGAACGCCAGGGCGAATAGGGTCAGGCCCTCAAGCAGGTCGCTGCCCGAGGAGGCGGCCATCAGATAGACGTTGCGGCCGGTGAACAGGGTCAGCTGCAGGTTGGCTAGGATGACATAGGCGGCGACGCCGAAGAGCACCGTCAGGCTGACCAGTCCGATCAGGCGGCGAGCGGATGGCGCCGCGGGCTCGACGGGCCGGGTCAGGCTCGCGCCCGCCGCCACCAGCGCCGCCAGCATCGCCAGGTAGGCCGCCGCCGAGACACGGCCGAAGTCGCTCATCAGGTGGACCGCCG
The DNA here is from genome assembly GCA_031408375.1 of Pseudomonadota bacterium. Classification (GTDB taxonomy): domain Bacteria; phylum Pseudomonadota; class Alphaproteobacteria; order Caulobacterales; family Caulobacteraceae; genus JAEZEZ01. The sequence goes on from JANNVY010000523.1 coordinate 1,867, forward strand.
AGACGTTGTCCGACAGGTGCACCGGCGCGACGATGGCCCCCAGAGGCGCGCCGCGCATGTAGCCACGCCCAAGCAGCGGCGAGGTGTAGTCGCTGAGGTGGGCCGACAGGACCCGCAGGTTCTCCGCGCTGGCCGCGCCGGCGGAGACCAGGCGCTCGGGCGCCAGGAACTGCAGCAGGCGGGCGCGATTGTCGTCGAGGCTCGAGACCTGCCCCAGGATCTGCAGGGCGACGGTGTCGTCCACGGCGGGGTCGCCGGCGGCGTGGATGCGCGCGGAATTCAGGGTGAGGCTCGAGAAGGCCCCGGCGACGAAGACCAACAGATAGACGCCGACCACCGCCGCGGCGGGCGCCGTCCAGGCCCAACGACGGCGCGGCGGCGACGGACTGCGGCTCAGTACCCCCAGCCCCCACGCCCCGACGGCCGCCAGCGGCGCCAGCGTGGTCAGGGCATAGCCGGTGTCGCTGACGAACATCGGAAGCAGCACCACGACGACGAACAGCAAGAGCGCGAACCCGCCCGGCCAGACCCAGCGGCGCGCGGCCCAGCGCGCCTTGCCCACAAGGTCTGCGGGCAGGGGTTCGTCGGCCGGTGGCGGCGCCTTGGCGGCGGCCGCGATCATGCCGGCGAAACCGATGATCAGCAGCGGCGTGTAAACGGCGCTGACGGCGATGAAGAGTCGTTCCTTCACGCCCGCCAGCGCCAGCAGGACGCGGAACACCACGGCGGCGATCAATACGGCGAGCCATGCGTTCTCGCGCATCCAGTCCCACGCGCCGCCCCCGATTGCGCCACTGGGCCAGAGGCCGGCGAATCGTGCAGCGAGGCTCTCCGGCGCGACCGGCGCCTTCTTGCCGGCGACAGCCACGGGCGCGGGTTTCCAGTTGACCAGGGCCTGATAGAGCGCAGCGGCCACCGCCACAAAAACCAGCGCCAGCACGAAGCTGGTCGGCCGCTGCGCCGCCTGGACGATGCCGGCCGTGGCCGCCGCGACGAACAGGGCCAGCCCCAGCCACACCCTGCCGGGCGCCTGGCCGCGTGGAGCAAAGGTGAGGAACAGGGCCGGCGCCGCCACATAAGCCGCCAGGCCGTCGGCCAGCAGACGGTCGGCGACCAGGGTGGTGTCCACCGCGGCTCCCGAAAGGCCGATCAACACCCGCACTGCCAGCAACATCTGCAGCGCGAAGATCAGCGCCCAGGCCACCGGCCGCTCGACGACCAGCCGCCGCTGCAGCCGCCAGGACAGAACCGCCCAGGCCAGGCTGGCGGCCAGCAGGATCCAGGGGAACGCGAACCGCTCCAGCCGCATCTGCACCGTGCGGGCGTCGCTGGGCAACTCGCCCCTGTCCAGCGCGCCGTGAGTGAATTCGGCGCAGGACCCGGCGTCCGGCAACGGCAAGGCGCCCTCTGCCGTCGTCGCCGCCGCGCCGCCCAGCGCCGGCAATGACACCACCGTCGAACTGGCCGCCGCCCGGGCGGTCAGGATGCGCGCCGCCGACATGTCGCCATTGCGCGGGCAGGTCCCCAGCACCACCGTCGCCGGGGTGTCGAGCCTCGCGGTCACGGCTCCCGCCTCTCCGGCCCGGAAGCTTGCCGAGCGTCGCTCGACCAACCGGCCGCGCCGGCCTGGATCGTCGGCGGGCAGGTCGTAGAACCGGGCTTCCAACAGCACCGCCTTGAGCCCGCCCTTGGCCGGCAGGCTCGCGGTCAGGGTCGGCCGCACGGGCTCGATCGCCCCGCCCAGGCGCGCGATACGGCCCTCAGTTCCCGGCAGGACGAGCCGCCAGCGGGCGCCGCCGGCCCCCAGCCCCAGCCCGCCGTCCTGGAACAGGAAGCCGGTC
>JANNVY010000524.1:0-12443 GCA_031408375.1 Pseudomonadota bacterium
CTGGTCCAGACCCGCAGGGGTCAGCACCCCGTCCGGGCCGAAGACCGCGCCGCTCGGGGAGCCGTGGGAGGTCAGGTAGAAGAGGCAGCCGCCGCGGGCCTGGCGGGCGGTCTGGCTCAGGCCTTCGAGGACCGCGGGCGAGTCAACCACGACCGCGAGGTCGTCGCCCGCCTTGCCTGGGCGCAGGGAATACTGCCGAACATGTTCCTGGCGGAAGCCGGCGCGCACAAAGGCGGCGCTGAGGTCCTTGCGGGCGTTGTCGAAGGCCTGGGTGGGGCCTGTGTGGCCGCGCCAGTCGCCGGCGACCACCACCACGGCCCAGTCGGAGAAATCCGTGGACCGCGCGTCCGCGACGCCGGCCAGGGCCCAGACGGCCGCGACCACCGCGCCCACAAGCCCCCGGATCACCCTGACCGCGCCCCCCGGCATGGCTACTTCTTGCGGAACTTGTCGAGCGAGACGACCTTGGGTGCGTCGTCGCTGTCCCTGACTTCGTCGGCCGGCTCACCGGTCAGGTCAGGGGTTGCTGCCGGGAAGGCTGCCTGGGCAGGGACTTCCTCGCCTTCCGGGGCCTCGAACTGAAGCAGGAACTGGACGCTGGGATCGTAGAACCGCGCGATAGCGGCATAGGGGATCGAGAGCTTCCTGGGCTGGCCGCCGAACTCCAGCGTCACCGAGAAGAAGGTCTCGCCCGGCGCCAGGTCCCAGTAGCGATGCTGCAGGACGATGGTCATTTCCTCGGGGTACTTGCCCGACAGGTCGGTCGGGATGGAGACGCCCGGCGCCCCCACCCGGAAGGTGATGTAGAAGTGGTGCGCTCCCGGCAGCCCCTCGGGCTCGGCCGCCCGCTTGAGCGCCGCCTTGACCACGCCGCGCAGAGCCTCCTGGGCCAGCGCCTCGTAGTGCATCTCGTCCGTCGAAAAGGCGTCCTGCGTCATACTCAAACCTCAGCCGCACGCGCGGAACCCACCCAGCGCCTCGCGGCGGAGGCGCACCTTACACCAAGCGCGGCGCGCGATGAACGGGGCAGATGAACGGAATTTTTGGAGGAAAGTGGGGGAGTTCTGTTGCCAGGCCTCCCCCGGGCCCCGCCCAGGGATCTGAACCCCTAGGACTTAATTTGAAAAGCGTCGGACCGCATTACGCAGCCAGACGAACTTCTCCAGCGAAGTTATCGTTCGCAGTTAGTTTTATGACCCGGATCGGTGGGTCAGGCCGAGAGAAAGCAACGCCTTTACACGTCCGTCGATGCTGATCGGCCCCATGCCTTCCCGCCGATAACGCGGTGAGAAAGAGAGTGGTGGAGCCGCCGGGAATCGCACCCGGGTCCGGTCCGCTTATTATGCGCGCGTTTATCTCCATAGTCGGGCCGAAGCCCGACAGCGGGAATATAGGCCTTGTGGACGTTAATTTGAAGATTCAACCGGGAAATAGTGAGCGGACCGGGTTCTGTGGATGATCGGAGATGCCCGGCCAGGGTTGGCGCACGCAGCCTCCCATCGACGAGGCAAGGCCGTCGTGCCTGGCGGGGCGGACATGAAAAAGGGCGCAAACCCCTCGGTTTGCGCCCTTCATTCCGAATGCTGATTGAAAGACCCTAGCGTTCCTTCGACGTGTTCCGGCCCTCGTTGATCGCCATGCGGGCCTGCTCCTGAGCTTCGCGCTCCTGGATGTCCCACTCCGCCTTGCTCAGGCAGATGCGCTGGCGGTTTCGCGCGCTGGCCACACGGGTCCCCGTGGGGGGCTTCACGTTGCGGCAAATGATCTTGTCAGGATCGGCGGCCGAGGCATCGGCCGTCGTGGAAGAATTGGATGCCGGCTCGGGCGCGCTGGCATCGTTGCGGGCTGACGGCTGGGCCGCGACGGCAGTGGCGACCAATCCGGCAAGGCCGGCGGCGAGAGCGAAACGAAGCACTATTTCCTCCTGGAACGGCTGTGCCATGCGAGCATAGCGGAAGAGCCTAGCGAAACCTCGGCCAATAGGCCAGCAAATCGCGAAAGCCCTGGTCGCCGGACGCCTTCCAGTCCGACTTCGGCGGCTCGGGCGCCCACAGCTATCGAGCCCTTGGCCAATCGGGGGTCTGGTTGCGGAACCAGGTCAGCTGGCGTTTGGCGTAGCGGCGGGTCTCGCGTTGGGCGGCCTCCAGCGCCTCGGCCAGGGTGAGGGCGCCGTCCAGGTGGGCGGTGAATTCGCGCAGGCCCGTCGCCTTCATGGCCGGAAGGATCGGATCGAGGCGTCGCGCCCGCAGGGCCTCGACCTCGGCCAACAACCCCTCCGCCAGCATTCGCTCCAGCCGCGCGTCGCAGCGGGCGTAGAGTTCGGCCCGGTCGGGCTCCAGCACCAGGGCGTCATAGTCGCCGGGCGCCAGCACCGGGGCGGTGGCCGCGCGCCAGTCGCTCAACGCCGTGCCCGTCGCCTCATGAACCGACAGGGCCCGCACCAGCCGCTGCTGGTCGCCCGGCGCGATGCGGGCGGCCGACGCCGGGTCGACGGCGGCGAGGGCGGCTCGGAAGGCGCCCTCGCCCTCCCGGGCGTAGCGTTCGGTCATCTCCGTGCGCACGGTGTCAGGCACCGCAGGGATGTCGGCCAAGCCTTCGACCAGGGCCCGGAAGTAGAGGCCTGTTCCGCCGACGATGATCGCGGTTCGCCCCTCGGCCTTCAGGGCGGCCAGCTCCACGACGGCGGCGCGAAGCCAGCGGCCGACCGACCAGGCGTCGGCGGCGTCGGCGACACCGTACAGCCGGTGCTCGGCCCCGGCTTCCTCCGCTTCGGTGGGTCGTGCGGTGAGTAGGCGCAAATCTCTGTAAAGTTGCATGGAATCGGCATTGAGGATCACCCCGCCGGTCTCCGCCGCCAGGCGCAGAGCCAGGGCGGACTTGCCGCTGGCGGTCGGTCCCGCGATCAGGCGGATGGGCGTCATCGGGTCTCCTGGTTGCGTTGTGCGCGCGCGGCGCGGATATGAGGCCCCTGTTTCAAACGGCGTTTCAACCGGCGCAACGGTCCAAGTCATCCAGATGTCCGACTTTCCTTCCCGCGATGCGATCCTGGCGGCCCTCGAAGGGGTGATCGACCCCCGGTCCGGCCAGGGGCTGAGGACGGCCGGCATGGTGCGCGGCCTGGCCATCGGTCCCGGCCGCGTCGGCTTCATGCTGGAGGTCGCGGCCGCCGACGCCGCCCTCTACGCCCCGGTGCGCGAGGCCGCCGAAGCGGCGCTGAAGACCCTTCCCGGCGTGACCGAGGCGCGGGTCGTGCTGACCGCGGAATCCGGCCCTTCGAGCGGCCCCGCGCCCAGCCACGGTAAGGCCGGCCGCGCCGCCTCCCTGTCGCCCCAGGCCACCGCCGCTCGGCCCGCGCCGGTTCCCGCCGGCCGTCCCGCCCATGTGAAGCGCGTCATCGCCGTGGCCAGCGGCAAGGGCGGGGTGGGCAAGTCCACGGTCGCCGTGAACCTCGCCTGTGCATTCGCACAGCTGGGCCTGCGCGCGGGCCTGCTGGACGCCGACGTCTATGGCCCCTCCGCGCCGCTGATGCTGGGGCTGCAGGGTGCGCCGGAGTACGGTGAAGACCAGCTGATGGCGCCCATCGAGGCGTGGGGGCTGAAGGCCATGTCGATCGGCCTGCTGGTCAATGCCGACCGGGCGATGATCTGGCGCGGGCCGATGGCCTCGCGCGCGCTCACCCAGATGCTGACTGGAACCCGCTGGGGAACCGTGGCCGAGCCGCTGGACGTGCTGGTCGTGGACCTGCCCCCCGGCACGGGGGACCTGCACCTAGAGCTGGTGCAGAAGACTGTGCTGGACGGCGCGGTGATTGTCTCGACGCCCCAGGAAATGGCGTTGATCGACGCGCGTCGGGCGGTCGCCATGTTCGGGAAGTTCCAGACGCCGGTGCCGGTGCTGGGGATCATCGAGAACATGGCCTATTTTTCGGCGCCGGGGACCGACGAGCCGATCCCGATCTTCGGCCGCGGCGGCGCCAAGACGGAGGCCGAGAAGCTGGGCGTGCCCTTCCTGGGCGAGATCCCCATCGACATGGCGTTGCGTGAAGCCGGCGACACAGGCCGCCCGCTGGTCGCCACCGCGCCCTTGAGCGCCACCGGCCAGGCCTTCCAGAAGATCGCGCGGGCGCTGCTCTAGAGCATTTTCCGGCGAAGTGGATACCGGTTCGCCGCGAGAAAATGCGACCAGACCAAGGACTGGAGCGCCCGACCTGATGCAGTCAGGTCGGATTTCGCTCTAGCCGGCGGGTTTCGCCCAATCGACGGTGATGTAGCAGCTCTTCGGCGACGCGCCGTCAGGCGAGGCCGGGATGACATTGAGCTTGCCGTCCACGACCACCCGGTCGCCGTCGGTGGCGGTGGTTCCGCCCTCCAGGTGCAGTCGGATATCCCGCCCCGTGAAGCGGTCGGGGATGTCGTCCATCTGGCCGGGACCTGACCCGATCCGGACTGTCAGCCGCGCGTTCAGCGGTTCGGGGCCGGGGGTCGGCGGGGCCATGACGTTGAAGTCGGCTGGTTTGGCCGCGTCGGCATAGAGCGCCATGTCGCAGGTGGTGGTCTTGCCGTTCACCGTCTCGCAGAAGCTCAGCAGGCCGCGCCGGTAGCGAAGATATCCGTCCAGCCGCACCCGCGAATCATCCGGCTGGTCGCACACCCGATCAATGGTCGCGGGCGTCCCGGCCGGCGGCGGTCCGCATGCGGCCAGGGTGCAGGCGGCGATCACGAGCGAGAGGGTGCGTCGCATTGGCGGTCTCCAGGCGGCCGGCTAGATCCGATCCAGGACCCGGAAGGTGAAGGGATGATCATCCGTCTCGCCCGCCGGGTGCGACTCGGAGCTTATCTCGACAAAGTCTGTTTCGTCGAACGCCGGCATCCAGGTGTCGCCTTCGATGTCGGCGTCGACCTCGGTCAGGTAGATCCGTTTCGCCCGGGGCAGGGCGGCAGCGAAGATGGCCGCGCCGCCGATCACCGCGACCTCGTCGACGCCATCCTCGGTGGCGGTCTCGCGCGCCACCTCCAGCGCCTCTTCGAGCGTGGTGCAGACCAGGGCCTTCTCCAGCCGGAAGTCGGGATCGCGCGACAGCACGATGTTCAGACGCCCGGGCAGGGGCTTGAGCGGCAGGCTGAGCCAGGTCGAGCGGCCCATGATGCAGGGCTTGCCGATGGTGTTGGCCTTGAACCACTGCAGGTCCGAGCGCAGCCGCCAGGGCAGGCGGCCGTCGCGGCCGATGACCCCGTTGCGGGCGCGGGCGACGACGAGAGCGATCTGGGGCAGGGCCATGCGCGCTCATACCCTCCCCCGGCGGCGCGGGGGAGGGCTGAAGCGACAAATTCAGGGGCTAGTTCAGGCTTCGGGTTCGAGAAGGTTCAGCCGGAAAAGCAGGCCGCCGATGATCGCGCCGGCGAACGGGGCGACGAAGAACAGCCAGAGCTGCGCCAGGGCCTCGCCGCCGGCCAGGACCGCCGGGCCGAAGCTACGGGCAGGATTGACCGAGACGCCGGTGATCTGGATGCCGACGATGTGGATGACCGCCAGGGTGATGCCGATGGCCAGGCCCGCGTGGCTGTTCGCGCCCCTGGGCCCGGTGACGCCAAGGATGACGACAGTGAAGATGGCGGTGGCGACGACCTCGAAGATGGCCGCGGCCTGCAGGGAATATTCGCCGAGATAGCCCGCCCCCCAGCCGTTCTGGCCCAGCTTCTCCATCCCAGACTTGGCCAGCAGCGACAGGATGAAGGCGCCGATCAGGGCGCCGATCAGTTGGGCGACCCAGTAGAAGACCATGTCCTTGGCCGACATCCGCTTGGCGACGAAGGCGGCGAGGCTGACGGCGGGGTTGATGTGGCAGCCCGAGACCGGGCCGATGCCATAGGCCATGGCCACGATGGCGAACCCGAAGGCGAGGGCTATGCCCAGCTGTCCGACCTGCTCGCCGGCCAGGACCGCGGCCCCGCACCCGAACAGCACCAGAACCATCGTGCCGAACGTCTCGGCCACCAGTTTGCGCAACATCAGAACCTCCCCCGAAGAACGGTCCGTTCAGCGGACCAACGGCCAAGCTTGGGGCGAGTCCCTTCACGTGGCCAACCGGCGTTCAACGGGTTGCGGGATGCGGGGTCGGGTCTGCTATAGACCGTCGGGAGAACATCGTTCTGGCCGCGAGGGAAGCCATGCAGCGTTACATCATGCCGTTGGTCTGGGGCTTCATTGTCGCCGCCGTGATCGGGTTTGGGCTGAACCGGCTGGAGGCCGCCGCAGGCGAGTCGCTGGGTCCGATGACGACCTGGACCCCCATGTTCCTTGGCGCGCTGACCGCCTTCCTGATGGCCAACCTGGCGGGCAATCGCAAGGCCACCAACGCCACCCCCTACGAGCGCGACCAGGCCCTGGCGTTCGTCCCGCCGGCGGGACAGGGGCTGCTGATGGTCTATCGCGAGGGCTTCGTCGGCAAGGCGGCGGGGCTGAACGTCACCGTCGACGGGACCGTGCGCGCCCAGCTGAAGAGCCCGCGCTTTGTCTGCCTGCCGCTGGCGCCCGGGTCGCACGAGGTCGGCGCGGCCTTTGGAGCCCTGGCCGGAGCCCAGAACAACGCCGGCAATCTGGCCTTCACCCTGGCCGAGGGTCAGGCGGTGGTGGTGCGCGCCACCCTGTCCATGGGCCTGTTGAAGAACACCGTGAACCTCGAGCGCATCGATGACATCGACGGCGTGCGCCGCAAGCTGGGCGGCATGACGATGGTGAAACCGGAGGCCTAGACCGCCCCACTATACGGCGATTGGCGCCTTGATGTGCGGGTGCGGATCGTAGGCTTCCAGCACAAAGTCCTCGAACTCGAACGAGAACAGGTCGTCGCGGTCGGCGAGCGTCATGAGCGGCAAGGGCCGCGGCGTGCGGGTGAGCTGCTCCTGCGCCTGCTCCAGATGGTTCAGGTACAGGTGCGCGTCGCCCAGGGTGTGGATGAACTCGCCCGGCTGCAGTCCGGAGACCTTGGCCAGCATCAGAGTCAGCAGGGCGTAGGAGGCGATGTTGAACGGCACGCCCAGGAAGACGTCGGCCGAGCGCTGGTAGAGCTGGCAGCTCAGCTTCCCGTCGGCGACGAAGAACTGGAACAGGCAGTGGCAGGGCGGCAGGGCCATGTCCTCGACGTCGGACGGGTTCCAGGCCGAGACGATGTGGCGGCGGCTGTTGGGATTGGTCTTCAGGCCCACGATCAGCTTTTCGATCTGGTCGATGGATGAGCCGTCGGGCGCCGCCCAGGACCGCCACTGCTTGCCGTAGACGGGGCCCAGCTCGCCGTCGGCGCCGGCCCATTCGTCCCAGATTTTGACGCCGCGATCCTGGAGCCACCGGACGTTGGTGTCGCCGCGCAGGAACCAGAGCAGCTCGTAGATGATCGATTTCAGATGCAGCTTCTTGGTGGTCAGCAGCGGGAAGCCGCGCTGCAGGTCGAAACGCATCTGGCGGCCGAACACGCCGCGCGTGCCCGTGCCGGTGCGATCATCGCGCACGACCCCGGTGTCGAGGATGTCGCGCAGCAGGGCCAGGTACTGGAACTCGGGATGGCCCGGATCGGCCGCCGGCTGGGCGCCGGTGGCTTCGAGCAGCTGGGCCTGGATGGCGAGCGCGTTCATGGGACCAACCTACCCATGACAGGTGATTCGTTCCGAGGAGGTTTCGGTTCTCCACAACGAAAATGCCCGCCGGGGATAAACCCGGCGGGCGGTACTCAACGCTACTGAACTGGAACGCTTACTGACGGACGCGGATAGGGATCCATCCGCAATGCGGGAAACCCTTTCAACGAAGGGGGGAATTCTAGTTGCGGAAGAGCGACAGGATCACCTGCGGCGCGGTGTTGGCGATGTTCAGGGCCTGGGCGCCCAGCTGCTGTTGCACCTGCAGGGCCTGCAGCCGCGCGCTTTCCTTGGCCAGATCCGCGTCCACCAGGTTGCCGATGCCCGAGTTCAGCACGTCGGTCAGCTTGGAGACGAAGGTGTTGTGGTTCTCGATCTGCCGGGCCTGCGCGCCCAGGTCGCCCATCGCCGTATTGACGTTGGTGATCGAGGCGTTGAGCAGGGCCAGGACCGCCGTGGCGTTTGTGGAGGTGTTGATCGACGAAGTCGCCGCCATGGTCACGATGGCGCCGCCCAGCGACAGGTTCTTGACCCCGAGCGTGATGAAGGCGTCGGCGTCGGCATTGGCCAGGAAGCGGATGGAAGTGGCCAGTGAGCCGTTCAGGATGTTGGCCCCGTCGAACTCGGCGTTGTCGGTGATTGAGACGATCTGGCGCAGCAGCGACTTGTAGTCGGCGTTCAGCGCGGTGCGCGAATTGGTGTCGATCGAGGGGTCCATCGCCGCGACGACCTTCTCCTTGATCTGAAGCAGGAGGTCCGAGATCGTTTCGCCCGCGGTCAGGGACACGTCGGCGATCGAGGTCGCCCGGTCCAGGCTCATCTTTACCGCTGACAGGGCGCCGACGTCGGCCCGCTGTCCCTGGGCGACCGCCCAGATCGATGCGTTGTCCTTGGCGCCGTTCACCTTGAATCCGGAATTGATGCGCGTCTGGACCTGTTCCAACTGGTCGTTGGTCTTGTTCAGCTGCTGGAGCGCAATCATGGCCGACGTATTGGTGTGAACGCTGACCGTCATGGTCGTCTCCCAAGGGTTAACGACGTCAAGCTAGGCGTGCGTTGGTGTCCGTATGGTTAACGGCGCTCAAACGGCTTCAGCCGCGCGGCGAGAGCCTGCGCGGCGAATTGGTCGGTGGGCGAAGGTCGCCCGGAGGTGCGGCTCGTCAGGCCTTCGTCACGATCACCCTGCCCGCCTCGTAGGCGGGGCTGTCACGGAGCTTCAGGACCTCTTCACGCGGGAACTGACTGACCACCTCGCCGGTGGTGCGATCCAGGGTCTTGTAGATGTAGCTGCCCGTGGGTTCGTCCCGTTCAATCACGAGGCGATAGTCGTCGCCGGCGTGCTGTACGGGAGTGGCTCGGGCTCGTGCATCGCTTGCGACAGACACGCCTTGCGGCGAAGGCTGGCTCAGCGACGTGGGAAGCGACGAGATCCTTTCGACATTGTTGGCCATCTCTCCAGAACGCGGCCGTCAAGACGCGCGTCTCCTTAAGGCTGGGCGCCGGCTTTAGCGGCCGGCTGGAGGCGGGCCTTGCGACCCGCCTCCGTCCGTTATCAGCGGAACAGGCCGAGCAGGCTCGAGGCCGAGGAGTTCGCGATCGCGAGCGCCTGGATGCCGAGTTGTTGCTTGGTCTGCAGAGCTTGCAGGCGAGCGCTTTCCTTCGCGAGGTCGGCGTCCACCAGGTTGCCCACGCCGGCTTCGAGGGTGTCCTGCAGCTTCGACATGAAGCTGGCATGGGTCTCGAGCGACTTCGAAGACGTGCCGAGGCGCGACAGGGAAGCCGAGACGTTGGCGATCGAGGTGTCGACCGTGCCCGAAAGGGTCAGGGCGATCGTGGCCGTGGCGAACGAAGCGGTCGCGGCCAGGGTGACGATAGCGCCGCCCAGAGCCATGATTTCCGCACGCACGGTAAGCTTCGAGGAGCCCGCCGCATTGGCCAGGGACTCAACCGAAGTCGAGCCGGTCGCCAGCAGGTTCTTGCCGTTGAACGCAGCATTCGAGACGACCTTGGCGAGCTGGTCGCGCAAGGCCTTGAAGTCTTCGTTCAGAGCCGAGCGGCTGGTGGTGCTCAGCGAGGTGTCGGCGGCGGAGAGGGCCTTTTCCTTCATCTGCAGAAGCAGATCGGAGACGGTTTCACCGGCGGCGATAGCCACGTCGGCGACCGACTGGCCGCGTTGCAGGCTGTCCTTGACGGAATTCAGGGCGCCAATTTCAGCGCGCTGCGACTGGGCGATGGCCCAGATGGCGCCGTTGTCCTTGGCGCTGTCGACCCGCTTACCGGTGTTGATGCGGCCCTGGACTTCAGCGAGTTGGTTGTTGGTGACATTGAGGTTTTGCAGCGCAACCATGGCGCCGACATTGGTGTTCACGGAGTTCATGTGAACGGGTCCTTCTTCTGGATGTCCGACGCCATTTTGGCTGCCGGGGACATTTTGTCCGAGGAGGGAAGAAGCAATCCGGGGGCCAATGGGCCAAGTCTGGCCATATTGGTCAAGCTATTGAAATTACTGCGTTAGGTTGCCTTAACCATGGTTTCGCCCCGGCAGGATTTGCCGGTCGGGTGGGGGCTGGCGGCATAAAGTGCCGGGTGGACCGGCAGGAAGTGCCGTAATGGCCCGCAAATGGGGCTCCCTGGCGGGTGGCGAGGGCCACCGGCGGCCTGGAGTGTTCACACTTCCACCAGCCCCGGACTCCGCTGGCGTCGCGGACCGGACGCCGCGCCCCTGCGACTCAGGGGTTTGCCGAACCCCCTCTCACGCGAGCGCGCAGCAACAGGGTGAATGGCGGCGTTCTTGCGAGTCCGGGCCGTGACCTCGATCAGCTCAAACTATCTGCTTGGCCTCTACGGCGTGTCGTCCGACACGATTGCGTCGCTGAATTCGGTCGCCAGCTCGATTACCAGGGCCACGACCAAGAAGACCGATCCGACCCCGCCCTGGTCGACTGCGTCGAAGGCGGCCCAGTCCAGCGCTCTGGTGCAGCGCGCGCTGACCGGCCGCAACCTTATCGACGAGAACGCCGCCCGGCTGGACGTGCCGGGCGCCAGCCAGGACTACCGCAAGCTCTTCGCCCTCTATCAGGGCTTGAACGCGCTCTACGGCCTTGCCGAGCGTATGGACGCCAAGAACATCGCCGCGCTCGAGAAAAGCCAGATCACCCGCCGCTTCGATACCGGCCTCACCGAAGTGGGTTCCTACGTCGACGGGCTGGACCTGGACAAGCTGGACATCGCGCGCGGCGCGACCACCTCGATCCTGAAGGCCGGCGTTGGCATGAAGCGCACCACGGCGGATTACGTCGGGGCCAAGATCCACGAGGGCGCCTCGATCGACCCGGTCGCCGCCTTCCAGGGTAACGTCTCCTTCGCGATGCAGGTCCAGAAGTCCACGACCATGAGCAACGGCACGGTGTTGCTGGTCGGCGGGCCGATCGACATCAACGTCGACCTGGCGGACATGGGCGCCACGCCCCGGACGCTCGGCAACGTCGTGGACTTCGTGAACGGCAAGCTGGCGGCGGCCAACGTCACCACCCGCATCGCCACGGAGCGCACGCCGGGCGCGGTGAACACCAAGGTGATCGGCGGCAAGACCATTACCCTGTCGCCCAGCCCCGACACCTACGCGCTGAAGATCAAGGGCTCGACCGGCGAGGCCCTGACCTTCTCGACCGCCAACACGGCGGACGCGGTCTACGTCACCCAGACGGCCAACTACGGCGACGCCGCCCACAGCCAGCTGCTAAAGTTCCAGTCCGACGTGGCCGCAACCGGAACGCCTGACCCCGCGACTGCCCGCATCGGCGACACCTACGCCGTCGCCGGCCGGGCCTTCCAGGCCGAAATGGGCTCCACGGTGCAGACCGCGCGCGCCACCGCCACCGGGCCGGACGGATCGGTCTATGTGCTGGCCGACGTCGACGGCGACATCGCCGGACAGGCCATCAAGGGCTCCAGGGATGTGGCCCTGCTGAAGTACGACACCTCCGGCCGCCTGATCTTCGCCCGAACCCTGGGCGCGGCCGAGACCGCCAGCGGCTATGCGCTGGCGGTGAACAGCAACGGCGACGTGGCTGTGGCCGGGTCGGTCACCGGCGCGCTCGACAAGGGCGACGACGGCCTCGACGGCAAGAAGACCGACAGCTTCGTTACCGTCTACAACGCCGATGGCGACGAGCTTTGGACCCAGCGCCGCGGCTCGAGCGACGAAGACCAGGCGACCGCGGTCTCTTTCGGCGCCGACGGCTCTGTCTACATCGCCGGCCGGGCCCGCGCGGCCGTGATCGGCGGCGTCGAGATCGGTGGCTACGACTCCTACCTGCAGGGCTTCAATCCGCCGACGGCGCTCCAGCCCAATGGCTCGGCCCAGTTCGGCCTGCAGTTCGGCACCACTGGCGAAGACCGCGCCCAGGCCATGACCATGGACGGCAACTCGGTACTGGTGGCGGGAGTTGAGGACGGCCACGCCGTGGTGCGTCGCTACGACCTGCAGGTCTCCGGGCCGCCGGTCCTGGCCTCGTCGCGGGACCTGGGCCTGCTGCAGGGCGGCGGGATCAGCGGCATCTCGGTCCAGGGCGGCCGGGTCATCGTGACCGGCACGACCGGTAACGCGGCTTTGGACGCCGGGACCATCAACACCGCCCACTCCGGCGGCTCGGACGCCTTCATCGCCGCGCTCGAGACCAACCTCGGCGCCTCGGCCAACGACCGCCTGACCTATTTCGGCGGCGCGGGGAACGACAACGGTACGGCGGCGGCCTTCTCAGGCGGGTCCGTATGGATCGCCGGCACAGCGCCCTCGACCAGGCCCGACGC
>JANNVY010000525.1:0-1534 GCA_031408375.1 Pseudomonadota bacterium
GGCGGACCGGCATATTGTCAGCGCTCAACCGGGAACGACGCGCGACCGATTGGACACGCGCGTGGCGGTGCGCGGGATTCCGATGACGTTGAGCGACACGGCGGGGTTGAGGGCGTCGGAGGACAGTGTTGAAATTGAAGGGCAAAGACGGGCGAATGTGGCGCTGGAGGCGGCGAGAGTCCGTGCGCTGCACCGGCAACTACATGCGGGATTGGTCATGCAGAAGGCGCGTGAGCAATTCCGTTTCGAAGCCCGTTTGGCCGCCTTCGAGAATGTGCTCGTCAGCCAGCGACCCGACGTCAACACGGTTCCCTAAGCGCCCCTATTGCGCCCAGCTCGCACCCAGCTGGGCGTACATAATCCTCAGCGCCTGGACGTCGTTAGCGAACCAGCCTTCGACCCATCCGCGATAGGCCGCCAACCCTTGCGGCTCATCGCCGCCGCGCAGGATGGCCGTCGCGGTTTGGCCGGAAAAGTATCCGCTCATCAACGCCTTGAGCACGCCATGTGAAGAGGTTGGATCAAGCATGGCCGCCGTGTCCCCGGCCAGCATCCAGCCGGGCCCGGCCGCCTGGGACAGCCGCCAGCCCATTTCCGCGCCGCGGGGCGGGCCATCGGACGCGAGGCCTTCAAGGGGTTCGGGCAGCCAGTCGCGTGACCGCTCGATCCCGCTCAGCTCCAGCCGCACCCACTGAAACCGACCCTCGGCCACCCGGGCGATCCAGGTCCAGCCCGTCTCGTCGCCGTGCAGGGCAGGGGCGTCGTCGCGTTCCGGGCAATCGCCGCTGACGTAGCCGTACCGCACCACCAAGGCCGGCGAGCGCTCCGTCGAGGGCAAGGTCAGTTTGCGCGACAGCCAACGCGCCGGGCCGCTGGCGTCGATCAGAAGGCGACAGGCGACCGGCCTCTGGTCCGTGGTCGCGCCGACGACGCGTCCGTCCTCCACGTTGGGCTCCAGCGCGCCGCAGGGCTGCAGCACCTCACAGCCAACCTCCCGCGCCCGGTCTAGCAGCAGGGCGTCGAAATCAGCCCGGCGCACCTGCCGTCCCCGCCAGGGGCCGTCGTCGTCGGCGCCGAATGGCTCAAAGCGACGCTGGCCGCCCCAGTTGATCTCCACCCCTTCGAAGCGGGCGCCGGTGACCGCCTCCAGCCCGTCGGCCACGCCCAGCTGGGCCAGCAGGCTATCGACGCCCGGGTGCAGGGCCTCGCCTGGCCGTTCACGTGGGAAGGCCTCGCGCTCGCAAAGGACGACCTTCAGCCCGTTGACGGCGCAGGCGATGGCGGCGGCGGACCCGGCCGGGCCGCCGCCGACGATGAGGACGTCGGCGTTCAGGCGGTGGGCATCGACGCGTCAAGCGTCCACGCTCCCTCGCCGCGTTTTACCAGCGCCCTGCCGCCACCGGCGTAGGCCATGACCTCGTCGCCCTCGGCGTTGACCAGCACGTACTGCATGTCCTGCGGGTCGGGGATCTCGGCCTTCGGAACGTAGAGCCTGAAGGCGTACTTGCGGCCGGTCAGCCGCCCGCCTGCCGCC
>JANNVY010000526.1:0-6097 GCA_031408375.1 Pseudomonadota bacterium
CAACGCCGCCCCAGAAGACCCAGGTCAGCAGAGGGGCGATCGCACCCAGCACATCGGCAGCGCCTTGCAACCAGCCCGGTGGCTCGGGCGGCGGCTGGTCCACGGGGCGGACAAGGTCGAATTGCAGGGTGGGGTCCTGCACCAGCTTGCGATGCGCCGCCAGGACCGCTTCGTCGTTCGCCTGCGCCGGCGCAGTCGTCATTGCGCCCCCCGGCTGCTTCAACTTCACGATGAACCAAAAGCCGCGTGCTAGTCGAGAAGGAACTGGGGTATCGGCGGGTGATGTGTCGACTATTGCGGCCCACGCCCCCGGATGCGACCAAACCGGGTGCGACCAACCGGAGACGGCCCGCGGGCCGGGGAGGATCAGATGAGCGGCTTCTTCGTCGGGCGCAGCACGTTCGACCTGGACTTCTCCGTGGCGGCCTATCCGGACGAGGACACCAAGGTGCGGGCCGACCAGCTGCTGACCATGGCGGGCGGGCCGGGGCTGAACGCGGCGGTGGTCTATGCGGCGCTGGGCCTGCCGGCGACCCTGCTCAGCGTGGTGGGGACCGGGCGCTTCGCCGATGCGGTGCGCGAGGACATCGGCGGCTTTGGCGTGCGCTTCATCGATGCGGCGGCGGGCCAGCCGGACGTGCTGCCGGTCTCCAGCGTCATCGTGAACTCCAACAAGGCCACCCGCACGGTGGTGTCCTCCAATCCGCCCGCCCGGGTCCGCTCACCGGGCGAAGAGGTGTGGCGCACGCTCGAGGGCTCGAAGGTCGTGCTGATCGACGGCCACATCCCCGACCTGGCCCTGCCGGTGATCCGCGAGGCCCGCAATCGCAACATTCCCGTGGTCATGGACGGCGGCAACTGGCGCGAGGTGCACGCCGAGCTGCTGCCCTTCGTCGACTACGCGGTGGTCTCAGAACAGTTCCTGCCGCCGGGGACGAAGACGCCCGACGAAGTCTTCGACCACCTGAAATCCGTCGGCGTCAGCCACGTCGCCATCACCCGCGGCGACCGTCCCCTGTCGTGGCGTTCGGACGGCAAGTCGGGCGACATCGTTCCGCCCAAGGTGGTGTCGGTGGATACGCTGGGCGCCGGCGACATCTTCCACGGCGCCTTCTGCTGGTCGCTGGTCAGCCAGTGCGACTTCGTCAAGGCGCTGGAACTGGGCTCGCGCGTCGCGGCCTTCTCCACCACCATGTGGGGCACCCGCACCTGGATCCCCGCCTGGCTGGTGAAGAGCCGGGCCTAGCTTGCGGGTTCGATGATCCGGAACGAGTCCAGGAACTTCTCGGTCTTGGGCGACTTGCTCCCCAGAGACACGGCGCTGACCTGGTAGAGGCGGCGGTTGGCGACCAGGACGTGCAGCGTCATCTTCAGCCCGGCGCCGCGATCGATCACGGCGGCGCGGCCCATGTACTGGGCGTCGGCGGGACCGAGCGCCCAATAGGCCACGGTCACGGGCCGGCCGCCGGCGATGGCCGCGATCGCCTCGCTCATCACCTGGTCGTCCGGCTTGGTGACGCCCGTCAGGTCGATGACGCCGATGGCCAGGGTCTTGTCCTCGCCCGATCCGGTGACCGCGAAGCCGCGAACCGCCGGGGTGCTGGTGTCGGTCTCGACCGGCGGGGCCGGGAAGGCGGCGGCGAAGCCCCAGGCGGGATAGGCGTGCTCGGTCCAGGGCCTGGCCATGCAGCCGGCCAGTGCGAACGCCACGGTGATCGTCAGGATCAGGATGCGCATCGCCGTCCCCCCGGGCGCGTCCGTACTCACATAAACGGGAACGGCGCCAGTCCGGTCGCGCCTTCGCACTCGATGGCGGTGCCGGAGACGTAGGAGGCGGCGGGGCTGCACAGGAACAGGGCGCCGGCGGTGATCTCGTCCATGCGCTGGGCGCGGCGCAACGGCAGGGTGTTGCGGAACTTCTCCTCCATGCCGGGCGGCATCAGGCGCTGGAAGCCTTCAGTGTCCTCGACCGGGCCCGGCGTGAGGCCGTTTACCCGGATGCCCTCGGGCCCCCACTCCATGGCCAGGCACTTCACCAGCATGGCGACCCCGGCCTTGGCGGCGCAGGCGTGGGCCTGGAGCGGCATGGCGCGCGTGGCCTGCCCGGCCAGCACCGCGATCATCGAGGCGCCTGGCTTGTGGACCCGGCCGTAGGCGGCGCGCAGGCAGTTGAACGAGCCCAGCAGGTCGATGTCCACGACCGCCTTGAAGGCGTTGGCCGAAAGGGCCGCGGCCGGGGCCAGGAAGTTGCCGGCGGCGCAGGCGATGACGATGTCGAACGGCCCCATCTGCTCCTGGGCCTGGGCCATCACGCCGTCCAGCGCCGCATAGTCGCGCACGTCCGCGGCCAGGCCCATGGCGCCGTTGCCGATCTCACCGGCGGCGTTTGTGGCCTTGGCTGCGTCGCGCCCCATCACCGCCACCTGGGCGCCGTGCGCCGCCAGGGCCTTGGCGATGCCCAGCCCGATGCCGCTGGTGCCGCCGGTCATGAAGGCGGTTTTGCCCTTCAGCATGTCGGGGGCGAAGGTTTCGCTGTTGATGGACATGGTTGGCTCCTGCGGGGCGGGTGAGAACAGTGGTCGCCCACGGCCATCGCCCAGTTGGGCCGCGCCGACAAGCCCGCCGTTAGACAAGCCAGCCGTTGGACAAGCCGAGCCGTCGCAACTACCACTCAAGCTTCACGGCATGTCGCCGGGGACGGGGTAACAGGCCATGTCGAAACACAGCGTCCTGCGTGGACTGTTTGCAGCCGCCGCCGCGCTGGCGGGGTTGGCCGGAACGGCCGCTACCGCCCAGGCGCCCGCGCCCATCAAGCTGGAGCGTATTCGCGTGCAGTTGGTCTACGAGACCACCGGCTCCCTGTCGCAAGACATCACCCCGCCCGCCGATTTCAGCTTGTGGAACACCGTCATCGGCGAAGGCAGCGCGCTTGAGCCGGCGTCGGACATCCTGGTCGGCGTCGAGCTGAGCACCACCGACGAGCAGGCCAACGCGACGACCCCGCTCAAGGTCGTGGTGCGCGGCGAGGGCGGCAAGGTGCTGGCGACCCGCACCTTCGATGCGGTATTCCTGGACAACCACCGCGCGGTCCGCAGCCTGCTGGTCCCCGACGCCACCTGCGCCGGCCCGGTGGTGATCGAGGCCAGCTTTGGATCCCAGAAACTGCGCACGCCGATTGACTTCGCCTGCGGGGAATAGCCGGGCGGGGTCAGGGCTTGTCTGGAAAAGATGGAGGCCCGGCCCGGACTCGAACCGGGGTACACGGCTTTGCAGGCCGCTGCGTAACCACTCCGCCACCGGGCCCCGGGTGCGTGTTTTCGCGAGGCACGCTGGCTATCAGATCGCCCAAGCCCCCGCAACGCGCCTTTCGCATCCGCCTGCATTGCGAGAGCCCAATCTATTGCGGGAGGCGGGGGGCGGCGCCTATAAGCGGCGCGTTTTCGGACGGCGGGCTGCACGCCCGGCCGCGACGACTTCGCGGGAAAGGCTTCACCATGGATTTCACCGCCGCGCGCACCAACATGGTCGAGTCCCAGGTGCGGACCAACGACGTCACCGGCCTTGAGCTGCAGCACGCCATGCGCAACGTCGCCCGCGAGCAGTTCTGCGCCCCCGCCCGCGCCTTCGCCGCCTACGCCGAGGCCGACGTCGAGATCGCGCCCGGCCGCGCCCTGATGAAACCCCGCGATATCGGCAAGCTGCTGCAGGCCGCCGGGCCCAAGGCAGGCGAACGGGCGCTTGCGCTGGCCGCGCCCTACGCCGCAGCCATCATGGCGAAGATGGGCTTGAACGTCACGGCCCAGGAGGGCGACGCCCGCGCCTCCGCGGTGGTCGAACAGGGGCTGAAGCAACACGGCGTCGAGCTGGTCACTCGCGACCTGACCACGCCCGCAGGCGACGGCTATGACCTGATTGTCTGTGAAGCCGCAGTCGCCGAAGTCCCCCAGACCTGGCTCGACGCGCTCAAGCCTGGCGGGCGGCTGGCGGTGGTGCTGCGCGACGGTCCGGTGGGCAAGGCGCGACTGTTTCTGAGGGACGAGGGCTTCTCGTCGTCGCGGGAACTGTTCGATTCGACGCCGGCGGTGCTGGCGGGTTTCGAGCGGGCCCCTACATTCCAGCTGTAGGCTCGCCGGATCGTTCGACGGAATTTCGCCGCGCGTTCGTGAAAAAAGCTTAACTCGTCAAGCGATGGTTAGGCCTTCACAGGGTCAGTATAGAACACGCGGACCGCAGAGCGGCCGCAAGGGGATAACGGATATGACGAATCGCCGTCGCGCGCTTTGGTCCGGCGCGGCCCTGTCGCTGGTGCTTTCCTTTGTGGCCACCCAGGCCTCGGCGGAGACTTTGGCCGACGCCATCGCCCTGGCCTACGAGACAAACCCGACCCTGCAGGGACAGCGTGCGACCCAGCGGGCGCTCGATGAAACCTACGTCCAGGCTCGCTCGGCGTATCGGCCCACGGCCGACCTCGGCCTGACCACCAGCTACACGGACTCAAGCTTCGGGGGTGATTCGAGCTCCCAGAGCCTGACGCTCTCGGCTACCCAGCCGGTCTGGACCGGCGGGCGCGCCACTCGCGGGGTCGACGCCGCGCGCTCGGACGTTGAACAGGGCCGCCAGAACCTGCGCGCCGTCGAGGCCCAGATCCTGGCCAGCGTGATCCAGTCCTACGTCGATGTCCGCCGCGACACCGAGGCGCTGCGCATCAACCAGGCCAATGTCGCGGTGCTGCAACGACAGCTCGACGAGGCTTCCGCCCGGTTCGAAGTCGGCGAGATTACCCGCACCGACGTGGCCCAGGCCGAAGCCCGCCTGGCCTCGGCGCAGGCTTCGCTGGCCGCCTCCCAGGCCCAGCTGTCCTCCAGCCGCGCCGCCTACACCGCGGTCGTCGGCCAATCCCCGGCCGACCTTGAGCCCGAACCCGTCCTCGCCGGCGTTCCCGCCAGCTTCGAGGAAGCTATTGGCATCGCCGAGCGCGAGAACGCCAACATCCGCGCCGCCAAGGCCGCCGAAGAAGCTTCGCGCGCCCGGGTCGCCCAGGCCCGCGCCCAGTTCGCCCCGTCGGTGAACCTGAGCGCCACCTATGGCTCCAGTGACCGCATCCGCGACTTCGCCGACAATTTCACGTCCAACGACTCCGCGACCGTGCGGGGCACCATCTCGATCCCGATCTTCACCGGCGGCCTGACCGGTTCGCGCATCCGCCAGTCTATCGAGCGCAACAACGCCTCGATCGTGGGCATCGAGGCCGCGCGCCGCGACGTGCTGCGTCTGGTCAGCCAGAACTGGGCCACGGTGCTGTCGGCCCGCGCCGCGCTGACCGCCAACGAAGAACAGGTTCGCGCCGCCCAGATCGCGGCCGAGGGCGTTCGCCAGGAAGCCCAGGTGGGCCTGCGCACCACCCTGGACGTGCTCAACGCCGAGCTGGAGCTTCGCAACGCCCAGCTCTCGATGGTCGGATCACGCCGCGATCAATACGTGGCCACGGCGCTCCTGCTGTCGGCCATGGGTAAGCTGGAGGCCGCCAATCTTGTGGGCGTCGGCTCCGGCCCGGACCAGATCGAGCTCTACGACCCTCGCCGCAACTTCAACCGCGTGAAGAACAAGGGCCGGGTACCGGTGCTCGAACCGCTGGTCGAGGCGATTGACCACCTCGGCGCGCCCTCGGGTGACCATCCGTTCAACGACCAGGACGCTCCGATCGACACCCAGCTGGAAGCCATCGCGACCAATCCGCAGGCCGTGCCGATCACCCAGCCCTAGGGGCGATGCGCCGATCCTGCGGTAAAGGTTCGTTGATCTTCGCCGTACAAGTGTAATCCCGTTTGCGGGAAGGTCGTTTCCCCCGTAGGCTGTCTACTCGCCTCCAGAATTCGCCAGACAGGGCTTCTCCCGCGCATGTCCGAACAAGCTGCTCAAGAACCGACCATGGAGGAGATCCTCGCCTCCATCCGCCGCATCATCTCGGAGGACGACGCGCCGGGCGGCGGCGAGGCTGAGCCTGCGGCGGAGGCGGCGGCCGAAGCGGCGCCTGCTGCGGCCGAGGCGCCGCCGGTTGCGGAGATTGTCGAGCCCGCGGCCATAGCGCCAGAGGCTG